>NZ_JBSFWT010000121.1:0-15953 GCF_053594975.1 Streptomyces sp. NPDC002537 | reverse complement strand
AGCGCGGCGGTGGTCGCGCTCGACTTCGACGGCACGCTCGCCCCGATCGTGCCCGACCCCGAACGGCGCGACCGGCTGCCCGCCTCGGGCAGCGTGGCGGATCTGCCCGGCGGGGTCCTCGAAGTCGAAGCCGAGTGGGCGCCCCCGGATATCGACGCCGCGTCGGCCCGGCGGGGACTGGAGGGCGACTCGGGCGGCATCGTGATGGCTCCGCCGGTCGGCCCCACGCATGTGATGTCCAGCTACGGCGCCCAGTTCGCGGAGGTCCGCGTCGACCCGGCGACGCGCCGCGTCCGCCTCGCCCGGATGGTCGGGGTCTTCGCCTGCGGACGGGTCGTCAACCCCCGTACGGCGAAGAGCCAGTTGACGGGCGGGATGATCTGGGGCGCGGGCCACGCCCTGATGGAGGAGAGCCATGTCGACCGGCACCGTGCCGGGTTCACCAACACCGACCTGGGCGGCTACCACATCGCCTGCAACGCCGACATCGGCGAGGTGGTCGTGGAGACGGTCGAGGAGACGGACGACATGGTGAACCCCCTCGGCGTCAAGGGCGTCGGAGAGCTCGGCACCGTCGGCGCGGCCGCCGCCGTGGCCAACGCCGTCCACCACGCGACGGGAATCCGCGTGCGCAAGACGCCCGTCCTGCTGGACGACATCCTGCCGCCCACGACCGCGGAAGAGTGAAGCGGAAGCCGGAACAGGCCCCTCGATCGGAGGAACCGGCACGCCTCCGGGAACCGGGCGCGTGCCCCGTGCACCGAAGGCAACTCCCATGAGATCAGCGGGAACTGATGGGTTTCGGCCACGGTGACGGCCCCGCCCGGCCGGCTTCCCGGCGGCGGCCCCGCGCGGAACTCCCCCGCGCCGCAGGCCGGACGCATATGCCGCCTTCCGCCAACGCGCCCGTCCGCGCCCCGCCGCTGCTACCGTCCGGCGGCATGGAGCAGCTCTTCAGCCACGATGAACTCGCACTTATCACGGCGGCCGCCGACGAGGCGGGCATGCCCCCGCGGGAGTGGGTCCGCTGCGCGGTCCTCCAGCACCTCACCGAGGACTACGAGGAGGCGCGCACCGCGTCCCGCACGCCCTACCGGCCGGATCTGGAGCACGCGCTGTGGCCCGTCACCTCCCATACCAGGTCCGGCCGGACCATGCACGAGGTCCACCACGCGGGCTGCTGGGTGCCGAAGGGCGGCGAGGAGACCCTGAGCACCGCGGAGGCGCGCGAGGAACTCCTCGCGAGCAAGGCCCGCCCCTGCGACGCCTGCCTGCCGGAACGGTTCCTTACGCCCACGAGGTGACGGCCCGCCGTGCTCCGCACCGAACGGATCTTGCCTCCGGGGCACGGCGCGGACCGTCCCACGCGTTTTGCGGTCCAGACCTCTTGTGTTCCATGATGTGAACACGCGTCAACTGCGACGCGGAACCGGCACGGGTATACGTGGGGGACGTTCCCCGTGCAGCGTTAAACATTCAACAAGTGGGGGCGGTGCAGCGCGATTTGTCCTGCCGCGCACCCATTTTCTCTCCTAATCTAGGCAAGGCCGCATGTCCGTCCATCAGCTCCCGGACCTCATACGTCATGTCCGCGAGCACTCTCCCTTTTACGCAGATCTTTACGCGTCCTTGACCGTTGACGCGGAACTCACGGATCTCCCCGTCGTGGACCAGGGCGAATTCTGGGCCGCCAATACGCTCCAGGCCAACCGCGTGCTGACCGGACCGCTCACCGAGGCGGCCGTCTACAAGACCGGCGGCACCACCGGATCACCGAAGTTCTCCTGCTACACCCGCGAGGAATGGCGGGAGTTCGTCACCGCCTTCGGCCAGGGACTGGCCGACGCGGGACTGAAGCCCGGCCACCGCGTGGCCGACCTCTTCTACGCCGGGGAGCTGTACGCCAGCTTCCTCTTCGTCCTCGACTCCCTCGCCCACGCGCCCGTCGACAACGTACGCCTGCCCATCGGCGGCGGAGCCCCGCTGGAGTCCACCGTCCCCACCCTGCGCGACTTCGCCGCGCAGGTGGTCGCGGGCACTCCCACCACCCTCTGCCGGCTCGCCGAGCACCTGATCTCCCGCGGCGAGCAACTGCCCGCGGTGGAGCTCCTGTTCTTCGGCGGCGAGGCGCTCTTCGACGACCAGCGACGGCTGTTGGCCGCCGCGTTCCCCAACGCCGAACCGCGCTCCCTCGGCTACGCCAGCGTCGACGCCGGACTCCTCGGCCGTCCCGTGCCCGGCGCCGACCCGCGTGTCCACCGGGCGTTCACCCCGCACTCCGTCATCGAGATCCTCGACGAGACGACCGGCGAACCGATCCGGGAAGCGGGCCGCGCCGGCCGCGTCGTGGTGACCAGCCTGTTCCGCACGCTCATGCCGATCATCCGCTACCCCGCGGGCGACCGCGCCGAATGGACCGACCCGGAAGCGGGCCACTTCCGCATCCTCGGACGCGCCGAGGAGGGCGTACGCGTCGGCCCCGTGTCGCTGTACGCCGAGGACGCCCAGGACGCCGTCGCCGCCGCGGACGACGCGGGCCGCATCGTCGGCATGCAGCTCGTGGTGCGCCGCCGGGAAGGCCGCGACGGGCTCGTCCTGCGCCTGGCCACCGCGCCCGGCGACGACGACCCGGCCACCCTCGACGTCCTCGCCAAGACGGTCGTCGAGGGCCTGTACACCGCCCGCCCGCTCTACCCCGACAGCCTGCGCGCCGGATTCGTCCACCCCCTGGAGGTGGAGTGGGTCCGCCACCGCGACCTGGTCGTCAACCCCCGCTCGGGCAAGCTCGTCCGCGTTCTCGACGAGAGGCCCACGGCATGACCACCCCGATGGCGCGGCCCTCCCGCGGCCGCCCGCTCGTCCTCCGCAACCGCGCCTTCGGCGCCGTCTGGCTGGGCCAGGTCCTCACCCAGGCCGCGGTGCGGATGTTCCAGGTCGGCGTCTCCTGGTGGCTCGTCGCCTACGCCCTCGACGGCAACAACGGCCTCGCCTCGGGGCTGTTCATGGCGGTCAGCACCCTGCCCGCCGTGGCACTGGCCCCCGTCGTCGCCCGCGCCGTCGCCCGCCTCGCCCACCGCACCCTGCTGCGCGCCGCCGCGGCCACCGCCGGCGCCGCCGCGACCGCGCTGGCGGTCTGGGCGTACACGAGCGGACTGCCGCTGCCCGCCGCCTACGCCGCGACCCTCGCCCTGGCCACCTGCCAGGCGTTCTTCGACCCCTGCCTGACCACCTCCGTACCCGAACTCGTCGACGACGAGGACATCGAGGCCGCCACCGGCTTCGAGCTGTCCACCCAGTCGCTGGCGAGCCTCGGCGGAGCGCTGCTCGGCGCCCTGATCGTCGACCGTGCCGGAGTCTCCGGGCTCGCCGTCGGCTGCGCCGCCGCCTACGTCACGGCCGCCGCGCTCATCGCGACCGCCCGCTTCCGCCCCGCGGCCACCGGCGCCGAGGACGGTACGGACGGCGGGGAGCGGCGCACCCTGCGCGCGGTCCTCTCCGGCCTGCCCTTCGTCCGGAAGATCCTGCTCAGCTTCACCGCCGCCAACCTCTTCACCACGGCCGTCTTCGTCGTCATCCCGCTCTACACCAAGTCCGTGCTGCACGGCGGCGGTGGCACCGTCGCCCTGCTGGAGGCCTCGCTCGGCACCGGCACCCTGATCGGCTCCTTCACCGGCGCCCGGGTACCGGGCAGGCCGACCGTCGTCGGCTCGCTCTGCCTGGCCACGATGGCCGTCGCCCTCGGGCTCCCCGGCATCGTCGGCGAACGGCCCGTCATCGCGGGCTGCCTGGCCGTCGCCGGATGGTGCGTCGGCGTGATCGGCGTCCGCTTCGTGGCGCTCTTCCAGCGGCTCGTCCCCCCGGCGGACAAACCCGCCTTCTTCGCCGTCATGCAGGCCGTGCTCGGCGCGACCTTCCCCGTCGCCTCCCTGCTCTTCGGCCTCCTCGGCGACAAGCTGTCCCCGCAGACCCTCTGCCTCGTCCAGGCGGCCGGACTGCTCCCCGCCGCCTGCGCCCTGGCGCTGCTGCGCGACCGCGCGCCCGCCCCCGCCGGGGAACCGGCCGAGCGGGCGGAGAACATCCCGGCAGCCGTGGGAGGGAACCGGTGACCACCACCATCGAGCGGGCCACCGCCGCCGACATCGCCGAACTCCGGCAGCTCTACTACGCCGTCTACGGACCGCACTACCCCACGGCGCTGGGCACCGACCCCGCCGAGATGTCCCGGCTCATCCAGGACCCGCACACCCTCTGGCTCGTCGCCCGCTGCGCCGACGGCGGCCTCGCCGGGTCCGCCGCCATCCACAGCGAACCCGGCAGCCGCCTCGGCCGCCTCGAAGGGCTCGCCGTCCACCCCGAGCGGCGCAGCGCCGGCCTCGCCGGGCAGCTCACCGAGGAGCTGTGCGCCCGGATGCTCACCACCGGCCGCCTCGACTCGGTCTACGCCACGGTCCGCACCGTGAGCGCCGGACCCCAGCGCGTCGTCTCGCGCAACGGCTTCCGGCCCATGGGCATCCTGCCCAACGCGGTCGACCTCAACTGCCGCGAGAGCCTCGCGCTCTACGCGCGTTACTCATCCGGTGTGCTCGACCGGCGGGCCCCCGTCCCCGAGGTGCCCGCCCCGCTGCTGCCGCTCCTGCGGGCCGCCGAGGGCAGCCTCGGCGTGAGCTACGCGGAGACCCGGGTCACCGAGCCGCTCCCCGCCCCGCCCGTGGCACCGGACGTACGGCTGGAAATGATCGAGGCCCCGGCCTTCGTCCGCCGCCGCTTCCACGACCGGTTCCCCGACGCCGCCCAGTGGTTCTACCCCCTGCACACCCCCAATGTGCTGCTGGTGCCCGACCACGGCGACTTCGAGGTCTACGCCTACCTCAACCGCACCGGCAGGTACTGCGCCCTGATGGCCGGGCACCCGGACCCGGCCGCGGCCGCCGGATACCTCGACCCCATCACCCGGGCGCTCACCCGCGCGGGCGCCGGCTACGTCGAGGCGCTGGTGCCCCTGGCCCACCACGGCGCGCTGTCCGCCTTTCTCGCCCAGGGCTTCATCCCGAGCGCCCTCTACCCGGCGATGCGCCCCGAAGGCGACGGCTGCCACGACTACGCGGTGCTCACCCGCACCACCGAACACATCGACTTCCGCGGCGTGGTCGTCGACGAACCCCTTCTCCAGCCGTATCTGGACTCCTACGTATCGGCCTGGGCGTCGACCAACCTGCCCGCCGTGACCGCACCCGAGGTTGCCCCGTGAACCCCCATCTCGCCCCCGTCGACGTCCCCGACCCGGAGCTGCTGCCCCGGGTCCAGGAACTGTGCGACCTGACCGACCCCTACGCGACCGGCCCCGCCGAGGACGCGCTGTTCGCCGCCGCCATGGCCGAGATCAACGCCTGGCACACCGAACGCTCCCCGTTCTACCGGAAGTTGTACGACGCCACCGCGCCCGCCGAGCCGTACCGCGCGCCCCTCGTCCACGCCAACTTCTTCAAGCGCCACGAAGTCCTGTCCATCCCCCACGACGACGTCGACCTGCATCTGACCTCCTCCGGCACCACCGGCCAGAAGTCCCAGATGTTCTTCGACCGGTGGACCATCCGCTCCGCCCAGCGCATGGTCGCCCGGATCTTCGACCGCAACGGCTGGATCACCCCCGGACAGGACGTCAACTACCTCCTCTACAGCTACGAACCCGCCCGCGACCTCAACCTCGGCACCTCGTTCACCGACAACTACCTCTGCGACTTCGCCCCCGCCCGGCAGGTCGCGTACGCCCTGCGCAACACCGGCAACGGCCACGAGTTCGACCCCTTCGGCTGCGTCGAGGCCCTGCGCCGCTTCGCCGCGGACGACGCGCCCGTACGCATCCTGGGCTTCCCCGCCTTCCTCTGGTTCACCCTGGAGCGGATGCGCGCCATGGGGCTGCCGCCGCTGACCCTGCCCGAGGGCTCCCTCGTCGTCCTCGGCGGCGGCTGGAAGGGCCACGCGGACCAGCGGATCGGCAAGGACGAGCTCTACGGACGCGTCACCGGCCAACTGGGCATCCCCGCCGAGCGCATACGCGACACCTTCGGCTCCGTCGAGCACTGCGTCCCCTACATCGAGTGCGACCACCACAACCTGCACGCACCCGTCTGGTCCCGGATCTCCGCGCGCTCCACCCGCACCCTCGAGAAGCTGCCCCACGGCGAACCCGGCTACCTGCACCTCGTCTCGCCGTACATCACCTCCGTACCCGCGCAGAGCGTCCTCATGGGCGACCTCGCCTCCGTACGGCCGGGCAGCGAGTGCGGCTGCGAGCTCGCCACCGACTGGTTCACCGTCCACGGCCGTGCCGGGGTGAGCCGCAACCGCAGCTGTGCCGTGGCGGCCGCCGAACTGATGAAGGGAATGTCATGACCGAGAACATGAACCACCATTACTGGCAGGGCACCTTCATCGGTGACGACGAGGCGGAGCGGCGCCTGGCCGGCCTGCCCGCCGCCGTCGAGGCGGCGCTCGCCGAGCCGCTCGCCACCGAGACGGTCCTCGCCGCCTGCGACCGGCTCGCCACCGCCCTGGCCGACCCCGCCCACCCCGTGGCCGTACGGCTCGCCGAGCACCTGCCCGCCGGTGAGGAGGGCGCCGTGCTCGCCGAACTCGCCGCCTTCCTCCGCCGCGACGCGCTCAGCCGCAAGCTCCGCCGCGAACTCGGCTCCACCGCGCCGCAGCGCCTGAACCGTCCCGACGCCAAGGAGACCGTCTACGAGGCCTGGGCGCCAGTCGGCCTCGTCGCCCACATCGCCCCCGGCAACGCCGCGACCGTCGCCCCGCTCAGCCTGATCGAGGGCCTCCTCGCGGGCAACGTCAACGTCCTCAAGACCAGTGGCGGCGACACCCTCCTCGCCCAGCACCTGCTCGCCGAGCTCGCCGCCCTCGACCCGACCGGCGCCCTCGCCGAGCGCGTCATCGTGCTGCGCTTCCCCTCCTCCCGGCAGGAGTGGCTGCGCCTGATGTGCGCGCCCGCCGACGCCGTCGCCGTATGGGGCGGCGAGACCGCCGTCGAGGGCGTCGCCGCCCATGTGCCGCCCGGCTGCCGCCTGGTGGAGTGGGGCCACAAGATATCGTTCGCCTACCTCACCCCCGACGCCTGGCACGACCCGGCCACCCTGGCCGCCCTTGCCGCGGACGTCTGCGTCTACGAGCAGCAGGCGTGCTCCAGCCCGCAGGTCGTCTACCTCGACACCGAGGACACCGACGAGGTCTTCGCCTTCGCCGACCGCTTCGCCGAGGTCCTGGCCGGCATGCCCGCCCCGGACGAGGAGCCGCTCGACCCCGCGGAAGAGGCCGAACTCACCACCACCGAGCTGCTGGCCGGCCTGGAGGAGCACCTCGGGCTCACCCGCGTCCTGACCGCCCCCGACCGCACCTGGCGCGTCCTCGCCGACACCCGCCCGGTGCTCACCGCCTCCCCGCTGCACCGCAGCGTGTGGATCAAGCCGCTGCCCCGCAAGCACGTCATCCCCACCCTGCGGCCCATGCGCCGCTACCTCCAGACGGCGGGCATCGCGGGCAGCCGTACGGACATCGCGGAGCTGTCCGGCACCGTCCTGGCCGCGGGCGCCACCCGGGTCACCCCCGTCGGCGCCATGACCGCGGGCTATTCCGGGGAACCCCACGACGGCGTCTACGCCCTCCAGCGCTACAGCCGCCGCGTCGCCGTCCAGGCCGACGAGCGCTTCACCACCACCGCCTGTCTCGACGACCTGGCCCGGCCCGCGGTCTTCCCGCCGCCCACCGGCCCGCTCACCGACAAGGCGGTCGTCCAGGAGCTCAACGGCCAAGTCGCGGCAGGCGACGCCGAGTTGTACTTCCGCAGCGGCGGCAGCTCCGGCACCCCCGCCCTGTCCCTCTTCAGCTACGACGACTACGACACCCAGATGCACGCCGCGGCCCGCGGCCTGCTCGCCGCCGGCTACGACCCCGCCCACGACCGCACGGCCAACCTCTTCTACTGCGGCGGGATGTACGGCAGCTTCATCAGCTTCTTCTCCATCCTGGAGCGGCTCGGCGGCGTCCAACTGCCCATGGCCGCGGGCACCGACCACCGGGCGACCGCCGAGACCCTCGTCGCGCACCGCGCGGACACCCTCTTCGGCATGCCCTCGTACCTGTGGCAGCTCCTCCACGAGGAGGCGGACCTGCTGCGCGCGTACGGCGGCATCCGCAAGATCTTCTACGGTGGCGAGCACTTCACCGCCGAGCAGCGCCGCACCCTCACCGAGACCTTCGGTGTCGAGGTCGTCCGCTCCATCACCTACGGCAGCACCGACCTCGGCCCGCTCGGCTACCAGTGCGCCGAGAGCGACGGCAGCGTCCACCACCTGCACGCCGACCTCCACACGCTGGAGATCCTCGACACCGGCTCCGACCGCCCGGTGGCCCCGGGGGAGACCGGGCGGCTGGTCTTCACCACCCGTGCCCGGCGCGGCCAGGACCTCGGGCGCTACGTCATCGGCGACCTGGGCCGGGCCCTGCCCGGCCGCTGCCCCTGCGGCAGCCACGCCCCCCGCTTCGAACTCCTGGGGCGGCTGGGCGACGTGATGCGGGTGGCTACCTACTTTCTCAACCACCGCCGCTTCGTGGCCATCGTGGAGGAACGCCTCCGCTACAGCGGTGAACTCCAGATCCTGCTGGCCGGCGGCGACCGCCGGGAATCCCTCACGGTCCGGGTGGAACGCGGCACGGTCCCGGCCGACGCGGTGCGCGAGACGCTCCTCGGCGACTACCCGGAGCTGCGGTCGGCGGTCTCCGAGGGACTCCTCGACTTCACCGTCGAGGCCGTGCCCGGCGCGGAGTTCGTCCGTACGGCGACGAGCGGCAAGCTCCGGACGGTGGTGGACGGGAGGGGATGACGGACGGCGGGCGCCCGGGGGTCACCAGTGGCGGCCCTCGGGGAGCCCGGCCAGGTGCGGGGCGGACAGATGCAGCACCTCGTACCGCTCGGTGGCGTCCTCGTCCTCGGGGACGGCCTGCTCCCAGAGCACGAAGCGCATCAGCTGCCAGTGCCGGGGGTCGACCGCGAGCGCCGCGGTGTGCACGCCGTCGCGTCGCGCCAGGGCGTGCAGCGCGTCCGTCTCGCGCCGGATCAGCTCGGTGACACCCATACCACTGGGATCGGCGTCGACGGGAACGGGGGACAGGCGGCGGGAGGCGGCCTTCGGCACCGCGGCGCGGGCCGGGCCGGCTTCGGTGGCCACCCCCATCCAGTGCTGGACGACCGGTCGCCCGAAGTCGCGGACGATGCCCTGGAACCCGCCCCCGCCGACGAGGAACCGGCCCATCGCGGCGGTGTCGTCCCACAGATAGAAGGGGGCGTACTGGTTGACCGGCGAGCCGTCGACGCCGCGCTCGCGGATGACGTACGCCTTGAGGGCGAGCCCGGCGCGGTCGTCGAGGAGGTGGCCGAAGTCCGCCACCCGCTTGCGGATGATCCGCATGTCGTAGTCGGCGGGCAGGGTGATCTCGTACTGCTTGGCGTGCATGGCGAAGTGCTTCCTTACCGGCCGGTGGTGTGGTTGTCGAGGAGGGCGAGGACGCCGGTGACGGCCTGCCGGAAGGGCTCGGTGGAGTCGGCCGCGCGGGCCAGGACATAGCCGCCCTGGAGCACGGCGACCACGGTCGAGGCGGTGGCGGACGGGTCCAGCCCGGCCGCCAGCTCGCCGCGTTCGCGGCCTTCCGCCAGGACGTCGGTGAGACGGCCGCGCAGCCACGCGAAGGTGTCGTCGACCGGTCCGCGCAGCGCCTGATCGGCCATCACGTCCGGGTCCTGGGTGAGCCTGCCGACCGGACAGCCCTTCAGGACGTCGCGTTCGCGCAGCAGATACGCGCGGATCCGCTCCAGTGCCGGGCCCGGAGCGGAGAACTGCTCCTCCGCCTTGGCCCGCATCTCCTCCGCGGTGCGGCGGATCGCGGCCAGCGCCAGGTCCTGTTTCCCGGCGAAGTGGTGGTACATGCTGCCCTGCCCCGCCCCCGCCCGCTGCTGGACGGCCTTGGGGCTGGTGCCGACGTACCCGCGCTCCCACAGCAGCTCGCGGGTGCTCTCGATGAGGCGTTCCGACGTGTTCATGAAGACACTGTACATACCAGTAGGTACAGCCGCTTCGCGGGTGCGCCGAGTGCACCGAACGCCCGGCGCGGCCTGTGCCGCACGGTGCCGGGGCGGCCGCACAATGTGACGCGGACGCGACGCGCCCCTTTCCTCGCCCCCCTTCCCGGGAGGACCACGTGACGAACCACCTCACGTCCGCACGGCCGGGCCGTCGCGGTGTCGTCTCCGCACTGGCCGCGGCGGGTCTGTTCGGCCTTGAGAGCGGGCTCGGCGGCCGTACGCCGGCCACGGCGGCGGCGCGGACCCGGCCCCCGGACCCCTCGCCCCGGGCGGCCGGGGAGAAGGCCGACCGGATCCGGGCGGAATTCCTGCACGCCTGGCAGGGCTACGAGCGGCACGCGTGGGGGCACGACGAACTGCTGCCGGTCTCGGGCGGCCACCGCGAATTCTTCGCCGCCGGGCACCCGGTGGGCCTGTCGATCGTCGAGGCCCTCGACACCCACTACGTGATGGGCCTCGACGACGAACTCGCGCGCTGCGTCAAGTGGATCAGAACCGACCTCGACTTCGACATCGACGCCGACTTCCAGGTCTTCGAATCCGTCATCCGCCTCGTGGGCGGCCTGCTCGCCGGTCATCTCGCCACAGGGGACCGGTACTTGCTGACCCTGTGCACGGACCTGGCGGACCGGCTGCTGCCCGCCTTCACCAAGTCCCCGACCGGCATGCCCTACCGCCATGTCAATCTGCGCACCGGCGCCGTCTCCGGCGCCGTCGTGCCGCTCGCCGAGATCGGCACCAACATCCTGGAGTTCGGCGTCCTGTCCGAACTCACCGGCGACACCCGCTACGTACGGGCCTCCCGGCGCGCCCTCGCGGAAGTGGTGCGCCGCCGCTCCTCGCTCGACCTGCTGGGCACCCGGCTGAACGTGGAGACCGGCGCCTGGGCCGACCACGAGGACGTGGGGCTCAACCCTCCGGTGGACTCGTTCCACGAATACCTCTGGGGCGGGTGGGCGATGCTCGGGGACCGGGACTGCCTCACCTGGTTCCGGATGTTCGACGCCTCGCTGAAGAAGCACCTCGCCGAACGGGTGGACGGCCGCCTGTGGTTCAAGCGGGTCGACTCCCGCACCGGAAAACTGCTGAGCCGCCGTCAGTCCTCGCTCGCGGTCGTCATCCTCTCCGTCGGCGGGGACAACACCCTGGCCGCCGACCACTACCGGTCCTGGACCGCCGTGCAGGGCAAGTACGCCGTCATCCCCGAAGAGATCGACTCCACGCATCTCGACGTCCTCGACCCGAGGAACGAACTGCGCCCCGAATACGCCAACTGCGCCTTCGAGCTGTACTGGCAGACGGGCGACCCGTACTACCAGGACACGGCCTGGCGCTATTTCCTCAACCTGAAGGAGCATCACCGGGTCCCCGGCGGCTACACCGTCGTCACCGATGTCACCCGGCGGCCCATGACCCGGGGCGACCACTGCCCGGCGTACGTCTTCGCCGAGAACTTCAAATGGCTCTATCTGACCTTCGCCGACACCGACCGCTTCGACTACGCCCACGGCTACCTCAGCACCGAGGGCAAGATCCTCCGTGGACTGCGGCGCCGCTCCTGACCCCTGCCCGCATGTGCGGGGGAGCGCACCCACCCACCCGTCGCCCTACGATGGGCACATGACCGCGAGCGCTCACCTGGCAGATACGCATGATGCGCAGGAGCGGGGCGGTGGTGAGCGCCTGGAGGTCGCCGTCTCGGTCCTGGCCCTGCTCGCGGACCGCACCCGCCTGGCGCTGATGCAGCGGCTGGGGGAGGGCGAGGCCGACGTGACCACCCTGACCGAGGCGTGCGGCGCCGCACGCCCGTCCGTCAGCCAGCACCTGGCCAAGCTCCGCCTCGCCGGTCTGGTCGGCACGCGCAAGGACGGGCGCCGCATCGTCTACTCCCTGCGCCACGGCCACCTGCGCCGTCTCGTGGACGAGGCGCTGAACGTGGCGGACCACCAGGTCCGCGCCCTGCCGCCGCACGACTGACGATCGGCGCCACGCGCCCGGGACTCTTCCGCAATCAACATGTGCACGCGTACGCACATGTTGATTATGGTGGTGTGGTCGCACCATGCCGCCGACCCGGGACGGGGCCCATGCTGTCCGTACTGCGCAACCGCACCTACCGTCACCTGTTCACCGCCCAGGTCGTCGCCCTGGTGGGCACCGGGCTGGCCACGGTGGCGCTGAGCCTGCTGGCGTACGACATCGCCGGGGCGAACGCCTCCGCGGTCCTGGGCACCGCGCTGGCGATCAAGATGGTCGCCTACGTCGCCGTCGGCCCGCTCGTCGGCGCCGTCGCCGACCGAATACCGCGCAGGGCCCTGATGGTGACGGCGGACCTCACCCGCGCCGGTGTCGCGCTCGCCCTGCCGTTCGTCACCCAGGTCTGGCAGATCCACGTCCTGGTCTTCCTCCTGCAGGCGGCGTCGGCCGCGTTCACGCCGACCTTCCAGGCCACCGTCCCCGAAGTGCTGCCCGCCGAGCGCGACTACACCCGGGCCCTGTCGATGTCCCGGCTCGCGTACGACCTGGAGAGCCTGTTCAGCCCGGCGCTGGCCGCCGGACTGCTGTCCCTGGTCTCCTACGGCTGGCTGTTCGCCGGGACCACGGCCGGTTTCCTCGCCTCCGCGGCGCTCGTCGTCTCCGCCGTACTGCCCAAGCCCGCCCCCGTCGAGCGCACCGGCGGCGTCCACGCCAGGGCCGCCTTCGGCACCCGCTTGTTCTGGGCCACTCCCCGCCTGAGGTCCCTGCTCGCCCTGGACCTCGCGGTCGCCGCCGCCGGAGCCATCGTCTTCGTCGACACCGTCGTCCTGGTCCGCGGCCACTTCCACCGGTCCGCCGGTGCCGTCTCCCTCGCCCTGGGCGCCTACGGAGCGGGCTCCATGCTGGCCGCCCTGCTCCTGCCCCGCCTGCTGCGACGGGCCGGCGACCGCGCCGTGATGCTCACCGCCGCCTGCGCCCTGCCGGTGATCCTCGCCGCGGTCGCCGTGCTCACCGCCGCCGCACCGAGGGCCCGGCCGTGGGCCGCGCTCCTCGCGTCCTGGGCCGCGATCGGCGCCGCCTGCTCGGCGGTCCTCACCCCCGGCGGGCGGGTGGTCCGCCGCTCCGCCGCCGACCCGGACCTGCCCGCGGCCTTCGCCGCCCAGTTCTCGCTCTCCCACAGCTGCTGGCTGCTCACCTACCCCCTCGCGGGGTGGCTCGCCGCCGGTGCGGGCCTGCCGGTCACCGCGGTGGTCCTCGCGGCGATCGCCCTGGCCGCCGTCGCCGCGGCCGCCGCGACCTGGCCCGCCCGCGACCCGTCCCGCCTCGACCACATCCACACCGCCCTGCCCCCCGGCCACCCCCACCTCGCCGACGCCCGCCCGGCCACCGATGGCTGGCGCCACGGCCACCACTACGTCATAGACAGCCACCATCACACGTGGCCCGCACCGCGCTCACCGCTCGCGGACCGGGGCGTGCCTTCCGCGCGGTGAGAAGAGCGCGGCCGGGCCGTGGCCGATGCGGTCAGTGGCCGCCGGTGGGACGGTCGCAGCCGGCATGGTCGGGGTAGCCGGAGAAGGCGTCCGCCCGAGTGGAGTCGCGGTCCATCGTGCCCTCCACGCACAGGGGGAACGCGTCGACGAGGAAACCGACCCCGGTGGGCCCGTTCCGGTACGACCGCACCTTCCCGGCGGAGTAGCCGAGGCCGGTGAGCGCGCCGCGGGTGCTCACCGGGTCGAAGTCACCGCGCTTGCGCAGCGGTTCGAGCGCGCTCCCGACGCGCCCGACGGCCGCGAGCCCTTCGCAGCGGAGCCGGCCGTGCAGCGGAAGGGGAACCATGAAGCCGTGGTTCTCGGCGTAGTGGTCGGTGGGCGGCACGGCCGGACCCGAGGTGTCCGCGGCCGTCGGCGGCGCGGGCGTGGGGCTCTCGCCGGGGCACGGGAAGTCCACCGGCGCGCTCGGTGCCGCCGCCGCGCTCCGCGAGGGTCCGCCCGCGCGGGCGCCGTCCCCCGACCGATGCGTTCCGCACCCCGCCGCCAGTACGGCCAGCATCGCCACCGGCAGTATCCCGAGCCGGGCCCCCGTCGTCCTGATCATCGTCATGCCCCGATCCTCCACCCGCGGCGGGCAGGTGTCATGAGCCCTCAGAGCCAGTCGACGGCGAACGCGCGCGCAGGGTTGTCGATGAACACCCGGGTGACGAACTCCTCGCCGAGCTCCTCCTCCAGCGTCGGCCGGAGGACGCGCAGGAGGTGCGGCATGCCCGGACCCCCGTCGACCGACCGCGCCCCCGCGGCCGTCGTGTCGCCGCCGAGGAGAATCCGGTCGGAGAAGCCGGCCACCGCCAGCGCCGCCAACGAGTCGAAGAGCCGCCAGTCCGTGGCGTGATAGGTACGTGACGGCCCGTCAAAGGAGAGAAAGGCGCCCGCCCGCGCCGCCCGCACATGGGCGCGCGAGTCCGGCGACCTTCCCAAGTGGCCGAGCACGACGCGCTCGGGCGGGACACCCAACTCCCCGCAGAGCAGCTCCAGTACGTCCATCGCGCCGGTGCCGAGTTCCAGGTGGACCGCGACGGGGGAGCCGGTCGCGTGGTGCGCCTCGGCGGCCGCGGCCATGGTGTACCGGGCGTGGGCGTCGAGCCCGTGGAACCCTCCGGCCACCTTGATCAGGCCCGCCCGGACCGGTGCGGTGGTCAGGTCCGCGATGAACTTCCCCGCGAGCCCGTCGCCCTGCCGCTCCCGTACGTCCGGCGCGTAGTGCCGATCCTGGTGCAGCCCCGTCGCGGCGACGATCCGCACGCCCGTCTCCCGCGCCAGCCCGGGGAGTTCGGCGCGCCGCCGCCCCATCCCGCGCGGCGTCCACTGCACGACCGCGCCGCCGCCCAGCTCCCGGAACGCCCGCAGTTCCGCGGCCGCGGCCTCCCGGTCGTCGAGCTCCAGCCCCGGCAGCTGCGGGCTGCGCAGGAAGAGGTGGTCGTGGGAGTCGCACACGCCCAGGTCCTCGGCGGGGATGTCACCGAGCACGGTACGGACGGCGGTCATGTGCCGTTCCTCCTGTTCACGCAGCCATGTGTAACGGGTCAGTCGTTACGAGGTTACTGTAACGGTTGAGGCGTTACGATGGCGTGGTGAAGGACGACGACCGGCTCGCATTCCGCTTCGACTGCGGTGCCACCTGGCTCAACCTGCTCGCGACCCGCGGCCGGAGCTTCGGCGCGGACCCCGTCGAGCGCATCGCGACGGCGGAACGGCTGGGGGAGTGGCTGATCCGCAGCGAACTCTCCCCGGCCACGCCGCCGGACGCGGCCGACGTACGCCGTGCCCAGGAGGTACGGGAGACATTGCGCGCGCTCGCGCTGACGGTGGTCGCGGGGGAGGCGCCGCCCGCCGGGGCCGTGGCCGAGCTGACGGCTTTCCTCGACGGCGCGCCCGATCCCCTGAGGCTGGTGGTGACGGACCGGCTGCGACGCGAGGCGCCGCCCACGACGGTCGCCGCGCTCGCCCGGATCGCCCGCCAGGCGGTCGACGCGCTGACCGGCCCCGAGCGGGACACGCTGGCCGTCTGCCCCGAAGCCGACTGCCGGGGCGTGTTCGCCAACCCGACGGGGCGACGACGCTGGTGCCCTTCCCCGGCCTGCGCGAGCCGCGGCCGCGTCCGCGCCCACCGCGAACGCCGCCGGGCGGTCTGAGCGCCGCGCCATTGCGGCCTGCGGCCGCGTCCTCAAGCGCCGGACGGGCTGGTTCTGTCGGTTAAAGAGCCACGGTCCGCGAAATCCAGCCCGTCCGGCGATTGAGGACACCGCGCGAAGCGCGGTCCGGGGCCCGGGGCGGAG
>NZ_JBSFWT010000120.1:0-16041 GCF_053594975.1 Streptomyces sp. NPDC002537 | reverse complement strand
CCACCACCGATCTCATCCGCTTAGGAGTGGGGCCCGAGCGTGCGCGGTTGTAGGCCCGCGCGCCGCGCCGGCCCCCCCCCCCCCGGCCCCCCGGGCCGGCCACCTGGCGGGCCAGCCGGTACGGGGACGAGCGGTACCAGCCGTACGACAGGGCGAAGCCGAAGGCGAGACAGAGCAGACCGCCGACCGCGTCCAGCCAGAAGTGGTTGGCGGTCGCCACGATCACCACCAGCGTCGCCACCGGGTAGAGCGCCCCCAGCACCCTCACCCACACCGGGCGGGCCAGCATCGCGATGGTGACACCGCACCACGTCGACCAGCCGATGTGCATCGACGGCATCGCCGCGTACTGGTTGGACACGTCCGCCAGGTTGCCCGAGGCCATCGAGCCCCAGGTGTGGTGCACCACGACCGTGTCGATGAAGTCCACGTTGTTCATCAGCCGCGGCGGGGCCAGCGGATAGAGGTAGTAGCCGAGCAACGCGACGGCCGTGGTGGCGAAGAGGACCAGCCGCGCGGCGGCGTACCGGCCCGGGTGCCACCGGTAGAGCCACACCAGCACCCCGATGGTGAGCACGAAGTGCAGGGTGGCGTAGTAGTAGTTCATCCCCACGACCAGCCACGTCACCGAATCGACGGCGTGGTTGACCGTGCGTTCCACGGCGATGTGCAGGGTGTTCTCGGTGCGCCAGATCCAGTCGGCGTTGCGCAGCGCCGCGTCCCGCTGTTCCGGCACGGCGTTGCGCACGAGGGAGTACGTCCAGTAGCTCACCGCGATCAGCAGTACTTCGAACCACAGGCGTGGTCGGCGCGGTGAACGCAGCTTCCGCAGGAAGTCCCGTTGCGCCGACGGCCGGTCCGCTCGCTCCTCGGTGGGTGGCGGGGCGGCCGTGCGGCCTTCCAGTGTCCTTACTGTCGCTTCACCCATAGCGAACCAGTCTGCCAGAAAGCAGCCTGGGGCAGATCATCCCCAAGTCTGGTCTTCGCCGCATTCCGCCTGGTTCGCCACCACCGTACGGGGGCCCGTACGCGCGCCCGTACGGGCCTGTCCGGGCACTTCGGTATCCGCGCCGACACGGGCCGTGCCCGGCGCCGAGGCGGTTGAACCCCGGACCACCAACTCGGGCAGGAACACGAACTCGCTGTGCGGCGCCGGGGTGCCGCCGACCTCCTCCAGCAGCGCCCCCACGGCCGCCTGTCCCATCGCCTGCACCGGCTGCCGGATCGTGGTCAGCGGCGGGTCCGTGAAGGCGATGAGGGGCGAGTCGTCGAAGCCCACCACCGAGACGTCCCGCGGCACCTCCAGGCCGCCCTGGCGGGCCGCCCGCACGGCGCCCAGCGCCATCATGTCGCTCGCGCACACCACGGCCGTGCAGCCCCGCCCGATGAGCGCGGCGGCGGCTGCCTGGCCGCCCTCCAGGCTGAACAGCGAGTGCTGGACCAGTTCCCGCGCCTCGGGCTCCGAGAGCCCCAGGCGGTCGTGCACGGCCGCCAGGAAGCCCTCGATCTTCCGCTGCACCGGCACATACCGCTCCGGCCCCAGCGCCAGCCCGATCCTGCGGTGCCCCAGTGCGGCCAGATGGGTGACGGCGAGCCGGACGGCCGCCCGGTCGTCGGGGGAGACGAAGGGCGCCCGCACCTTGTCCGAGAAGCCGTTGATGAGCACGAACGGCACGCCCTGGGCGCGCAGCCGCTCGTAGCGCTGCATATCCGCGGACGTGTCCGCGTGCAACCCGGAGACGAAGATGATCCCGGCGACCCCCCGGTCCACCAGCATCTCGGTCAGCTCGTCCTCCGTCGAACCGCCCGGGGTCTGGGTGGCCAGCACCGGTGTGAACCCCTGCCGGGTCAGCGCCTGCCCTATGACCTGCGCGAACGCGGGGAAGATGGGGTTGTCCAGCTCCGGGGTGATCAGCCCGACCAGGCCCGCGCTGCGCTGCCGCAGCCGCACCGGCCGCTCGTAGCCCAGCACGTCGAGCGCGGCCAGCACGGACTGGCGGGTGGAGGCGGCCACCCCCGGCTTCCCGTTGAGGACACGGCTGACGGTTGCTTCGCTGACACCCGCCTGGGCTGCGATGTCGGATAGCCGGGCGGTCACAGGACCGGACCTTACCGGTCGCATCTCAGACCGCCCACCAGACACAGGAATCCGAGGGCAGGCGCACCGTGCCGCCGCCGAACTCCAGCGCCGACGTCGCCAGCACCGGACGGCCCGGGACCGGCAGTTCCACCTCCGTGCCCAGGGTGTTGAGCACGCACACGAAACCGGGCCGGGAGAAGGCCAGCACCCCCTCGGGCGCGTCCAGCCAGACCATCTCCCCGTCGCCCAGGCCCGGCAGCTCACGACGGAGCGTCAGCGCCGAGCGGTACAGCTCCAGCGTCGAGCGCGGGTCGCCCGACTGCGCCGCCACCGACAGCTCCCGCCACTCCTCCGGCTGCGGCAGCCAGCTGCCGCCCGGCCCGAAGCCGTACGGGGCCGACGCGCCCGACCACGGGATCGGCACCCGGCAGCCGTCCCGGGTGCCGTCCTGGCCGTCGCCCCGGAAGAACGCCGGGTCCTGGCGCACCTCGTCCGGCAGGTCCACCACCTCCGGCAGCCCCAGCTCCTCGCCCTGGTACACATACGCCGAGCCCGGCAGCGCCAGCATCAGCAGCGCCGCCGCCCGCGCCCGCCGCAGGCCCGGCCCGCCCCCGCCGTAGCGGGTCGCGTGCCGCACCACGTCGTGGTTGGACAGCACCCACGTCGTCGGCGCCCCCACCGACAGCGTGGCCGCCAGCGACTCGTCGATCACCTTCCGCATCGCCTGCGCGTCCCAGTCGCAGGTCAGGAACTGGAAGTTGAACGCCTGGTGCAGCTCGTCCGGGCGCACGTACAGCGCCAGCCGCTCCGAGGTCGGCGCCCATGCCTCCGCCACCCCGATCCGCTCGCCCTCGTAACCGTCCAGCAGCGCCCGCCACGCGCGGTGGATCTCGTGCACCCCGTCCTGGTCGAAGAACGGCAGCACCTGCGCGCCGATCAGCTTCGCCTGCTCCTTGCGGCCGATGTCCGGCAGCCCCGGCGCCTTCACCATGCCGTGCGCCACGTCGATCCGGAAGCCGTCCACGCCCAGGTCCAGCCAGAACCGCAGCACCGACTCGAACTCCGCCCGGACCTCCGCGTTCTCCCAGTTGAGGTCCGGCTGCTCGGGCGCGAACAGGTGCAGGTACCACTCGCCCGGCGTGCCGTCCGGGCCGGCCGTCCGGGTCCAGGCCGGGCCGCCGAAGACGGACTCCCAGTCGTTCGGCGGCAGTTCGCCCGCCGCCCCCTTGCCCGGCCGGAAGTGGTAACGCTCGCGGGCCGTCCCCCCCGGGCGGTCCGCGAGCGCGGCCCTGAACCACGCGTGCTGCTCCGACGTGTGGTTGGGCACGATGTCGACGATGACCCGCAGCCCCAGCCGGTGCGCCTCCCGCACCAGGTCGTCCGCGTCCGACAGGTCCCCGAACAGCGGGTCCACCGCACGGTAGTCCGCGACGTCGTAGCCGCCGTCCGCCTGCGGCGAGGCGTAGAACGGCGTCAGCCACACCGCGTCCACCCCCAGCTCCGCCAGGTGCGGCAGCCGCTGCCGGACCCCGCGCAGATCACCGATGCCGTCACCGTCGCTGTCGGCGAACGAGCGCACGTACACCTGGTAGATGACGGCGCTGCGCCACCAGCCGTCCGCGTGCGCGGACGGGGCGGCGGCCGGGCGGACGGAGGGCGCGAGATCCTGGGTCATGTACTTCCCTAGGTGTCGAAGGGTGCCGAACAGTACGGTCACGGAAGAAGGCGGTACGGAAGGCAGTACGTGGCACAGCGGTGGTACGAACGGGTCAACGCGCGCTCCACGCGTCCGGTGACGCACCGCGGGCCGGGGTCAGCCCTTGGTGCCGCCCGCGGTCAGCCCGGCGACCAGGTGCCGCTGGGCGAGGAAGAAGACGACGGCTGCCGGGATGGTGATGAGCACCGCCGCGGCCGTCATCAGCCCCCACTCGGCCTTCTGCTGGCCGACGAAGGTCTGGAGCCCGACCGCGAGGGTGTAGTGCTCCTCGCTGCTCATGAACTGGGAGGCGAAGGCGACTTCGCCCCACGCGGTGACGAAGGAGTAGAAGGCGGTGACGGCCAGACCGGGCCGGGCGAGCGGCAGCACCAGCCGCCAGAAGGTGCCGAACGGGCTCAGCCCGTCCACCCGGCCCGCCTCGTCGATCTCGGCGGGAATGGTGTCGAAGTACCCCTTGAGCATCCAGGCGCAGAACGGCACGGATACCGAGCAGTAGGTCACGATCAGACCGGTGTAGGAGTCCAGGAGTTCGAGCTCACCCAGAATGTTGTACAGCGGCACGATCAGCACCGCCATCGGGAACATTTGGACGATCAGGAAGGTCCACATCAGCGGCCGGTGCCCGGGGAACCGCATCCGCGACACGGCGTAGCCGGCCGTCGCCGCCGTGAACACCCCGAGCAGCGTCGCCCCCAGCGCCACGACCACCGAATTCCCGAACCACGTCAGGAACTTGGTGTGCTCCAGGACGTGCGTGTAGTTGGAGACGCCGAAGCCGACGAACCGCGTCGGCTCCTGCCAGCCGTCCCGCCCGCGCAGCGACACGAAGACCACGAACAGCACGGGGAAGACCGTGGCCAGGCTCGCCAGGACCAGCGCCGTGTGCAGCGCCGCCGAGGCGCCGCGCGAGCGCTCGCCGCGGGCCCGTGGGGTGGTGGAACTCATCGTGCGGCCTCCTGTCGGGAGAGCATCCGGCGGTGGAGGACGGCGAAGACCAGCAGCAGGGAGAGGATGAGGATGCCGTACGTCGCCGACCCCGCGTAGTCGCGCACGCCCTGGAAGGCGAGCCGGTAGGCGTACGTCACCAGGATCTCGCTGTCGGAGCTCGCGCCCTGCCCGATCAGCAGGTAGATCACCTGGAACATGTTGAACGTCCAGATGACGCCCAGCAGGATCACCGTCCCGCTCACCGGCCGCAGCCCCGGCAGCGTCACGTGCCGGAACCGCTGCCAGGGCGACGCGCCGTCCATCTCCGCCGCCTCGTGCAGCTCCTTCGGTATCGCCTGGAGCCCGCCGAGGATCGCCACCATCATGAACGGCACGCCCAGCCATACGTTGACCGCCACCGCCGACACCTTCTGCAGCGTGCCGTCCCCGAGCCAGTCCACGGGAGCCAGGCCCAGCTTCGCCAGGAAGGCGTTGAGCACGCCGTACTTCTCGTTGAACATCAGCCGCCAGGAGAACGTCGCGACGAACGCCGGCACCGCCCACGGCAGGATCAGCAGCACCCGGTACAGCGCCCGGAACCGCATCGGCCGGTTGAGCAGCAGCGCCAGCCCGAGGCCGATCGTGTAGTGCAGGAACACACAGGACGCGGTCCACACCACGGTCCAGCCCAGCCGGGGGTAGAAGTGCCCCTCCTGACCGGACAGCACCTTCCAGTAGTTGTCCAGGCCCACCGAACGGTACGTCGACGCGATGTGGTTGACGCCGATGGTGCGGCCGACGTTGGCCTCGTCGGCGTCGGTGAAGGAGAGGTAGATGCCCCGCCCCAGCGGATAGCCGACGAGCACCGCCAGCACCACGACCACCGGCAGCACCATGGCCCAGGCGTACCAATGGGTGTCGAAGGAGCGCTTGGCCCGGGTGACGAGTGCGGTCATCGGACCCTACTCCGCGATCCCGTAGTCCTTGAGGAGCGCGGACCGCCACGCCTTGGCCGTGGCGTCCGCACCCTCCTTCGGCTGCTCCTTCAGCGTCAGGATCTTGGTGTAGTGCTGGAGCCAGTCGGTGAAGAGGTCACCGCTCTGCGGGAGTTGCGGCCGCAGGTGCGCCTTGCCCAGCGCGTCGTAGAACGACTTGCGCACCGGGTCGGCCAGCACCTCCTGGGTGTACGCCGACTTGCGGGTCGGCAGCACCCCGATGTCCTTCGACACGGCCTCCTGCTGCGCGGCCTCCGTCATGAACCGGGTGAAGAGGTAGGAGGCGTCGAAGTTCTTCGACCCCGCGTAGACCACCAGGTTGTGGCCGCCCACCGGCGCGCCCGCGGTACCCGTGGAACCCGCCGGGACCGGCGCGATGCCCAGGTTCCCCTTCGCCTTGTAGGCGTCGCCGCCGAAGATCTCCTTCGTCGCCCACGGCCCGTCGATCAGCATCGCCAGCTTGCCGTTCTTGAAGTCCGTCTTCAGCGCGTTGTAGCCGTCCGTACCGGCCGGCTTCGGCGCGGCACCGGAGGTGATCAGGTCGACGGCCGTTTCGATGCCCTTCACGGACGCCGCGTCCGCGATGGTGATCTTCTTCTTGCCGACGTCGACCAGGTCGCTGTTCTCGCCGTAGAGGAACGGCAGCGCGTAGTAGCCGTCCGGGCTGAGGCCGATGCCCTCGGCGCCCGTCTTCTCCTTGATCTTCAGGGCCGCCTCCTTGGCGGCCTTCCAGTCGGCCGGCGGCTTGTCGATGCCCGCCTTCCGGAACAGCTCCTTGTTCCAGAGCAGTCCGAGGGTGTCGGTGACCTGCGGGACGCCGTACGTCTTGCCCTGGTACGCGGCGTTCTTCAGCGGCCCGTCCAGGAAGTCGTCCGGCTTGTCGAGCGCGGGCGTCCCGGTGAGGTCCTTGAGATAGCCGAGCTGGGCGAAGCCCGGGGTCCAGCCGACGTCCGAGCGCAGCACGTCGGGCGCGCCCTTGCCGGTGGTGGCGGCGGTCTTGAACTTCTGCTGCGCCTGGTCGAAGGGCACGTTGACGTAATCGACCTTGATCTTGGGGTACTTGGCCTCGAAGGCCGACACCAGCTTCTTGAAGGCCGGGGCCTCGTTGGTCGCGTCCGAGGTGTCCCACCAGGTGACGGTGCCGCTCACGCTGCCCGGGTCGTCCGCCGCCTTGGAGCCGTCGCCGCCGCTGCCGCCGCCGTCACCGCCGCACGCGGTCGCGGTCAGGGCCAGCACGCCGACGGCGGCCACAACCGATATGCCTCTTCGCATATGGATCTCCTCATCAAGGAGGCCGACCGGTCACGGGCGGCCCGAGCTGTGGAGGAAGGTAACAGGCTGAAATCTCTTGCGAAAGGGCTTGCAAGAAGGAGACGGCAAGATTTCCGGGTCGTAACCCAGGTGTGTCCTAGGGGGTTGACCGGCGTCGACGCTCCTCGTACGGTCTCGGGGCGCGGTACTTCGACGCTTTCTTGGCGCAGTTTTGCGACGTGTTGCGCAAGAACCTTCATGGGGCGCGTCCCCCGTGGACCCGCGCACCCCCACCGTCAGGAGCCCCCATGGCCCTCTCCGCCATGCCCGGAACCGGGACCGGAACCGCCCGAAGAGCGCTGGCCGCGGCGGCGGCCTTCCTCGCCTGCGCCGCGCTCGGCGGCGCGCCACCGGCACGGGCGAGCGCGCCCGGCGACAAGGACGTCACGGCCGTCCTCTTCGAGTGGCGCTACGACGCGGTCGGCAGGGAGTGCAAGGACGCGCTCGGGCCCGCCGGTTACGGCTACGTCCAGGTGTCACCGCCCCAGGAGCACATCCAGGGCCCGCAGTGGTGGACCTCGTACCAGCCCGTCGGCTACCGGATCGCCGGGCGGCTCGGCGACCGGGCGGCCTTCGCGGGCATGGTCGACGCCTGTCACACGGCGGGCGTGAAGGTCGTCGTGGACGCCGTCGTCAATCACATGTCCGCCGGATCGGGCACCGGCACCGGCGGCACGCCGTATACGAAGTACGCCTATCCGGGCACCTATCAGGACCGGGACTTCCACACCTGCCGCAAGCCCGTCGCCGACTACACCGACCGGTCCGACGTCCAGAACTGCGAGCTCGTCGGCCTCGCCGACCTCGACACCGGCAGCGACCACGTCCGCGCCCGCCTCGCGGAGTACCTGAACGACCTCCTCTCGCTGGGTGCCGACGGCTTCCGCGTCGACGCCGCGAAGCACATCGCGGCGGACGACCTGGCGGCGGTCAAGTCCCGCCTCACCAAGCCGGACGTCTACTGGAAACAGGAGACGATCTACGGCACGGGCGAGGCCGTACGGCCCGAGGAGTACGTACGCAACGGGGACGTCCAGGAGTTCCGTTACGCGTGGGACCTCAAACGCGTCTTCCAGCGCGAACGGCTGGCGTATCTGAAGAACTACGGCGAGGGCTGGGGATATCTGCCCGGCGCCCAGGCCTCCGTCTTCGTCGACAACCATGACACGGAGCGCAACGGCGACACCCTCACCTACAAGGACGGCGCCGCCTACACCCTCGCCCACGTCTTCATGCTCGCCTGGCCCTACGGCTCACCGGACGTCCACTCGGGCTACGAGTTCACCGACCGCGACGCGGGCCCGCCCAACGGCGGCTCGGTCACGGCCTGTTGGCTTGGGGGCACCTCCCGGCCGGAGGCTGGGGGAGGATGGAAGTGCCAGCACGCCTGGCCCGAGATCAGGGCGATGGTCGGATTCCGTAACGCGGTGCGCGGCGAGCCGGTGTCCGACTGGTGGGACAACGGCTACCAGGCGATCGCCTTCGGCCGCGGCGGCAAGGGCTATGTGGTCGTCAACCACGAGGGCTTCGCGCTGAGCCGGACGTTCCGGACGTCGCTGCCGGGGGGCGACTACTGCGACGTGCAGTCGGGGCGCCGGGTGACGGTCTCCCCGGACGGCACCTTCACGGCGACGGTGGCCCCGGACACGGCTCTGGCGCTGCACGTGGGGGCGCGCGCCTGCGGCCGGTGACGGAACCTCCGGCCGGCCCAGTGGCTGATACGCCGTCAGGAAAGCTGTGGCGTCAGTGCCGCGAGGCGGGTGATCAGGTCCAGGAACGGTCCCTCGGCCGAGGCGTCGGCCAGGAGGAGGTGGAGGACCTCCGCCATGCCCTCGTCGTAGGCCGCGCTCACCGCGGTGAGCGCGGCGAAGTCGTGGACGAGCTGGCGCTCCAGCTCGGCGCGGGGGATGCGGCGGCCGTCGAGCCAGAGCAGGGCCGTGGTCTCCGTGAGGGAGATCCAGGAACGGACGGCGAGCTCCAGCCGCGGCGGCGGGGACTGCACCGAGAGATGGGCGAGCACCTCCTCGTACGCCGCCCGCCGCACCCCGTCGATGATGGCGCAGGTCCTGCCGCGCCCGGCCGCCGGACCCCCGCGCATCAGGGCCGAGAAGCCCGTGCCGTGCTCCTCGACGAAGTCGAAGAACCGGCTCATCACCCGCGCCAGCCGCGCGCCCAGCGGACCCTCGCGCGGCTCGGTGAACAGCGCCGTCAGCTCGTCCGCGGCCCGCCGCAGCGCCGCCTCGTACAGGCTCTGCTTGCCGGGGAAGTAGTGATAGACGAGCGGCCGGGATATCCCGGCCGCCGCTGCGATCTCATCGATGGAGACGTCGTCGGGGGAACGATGCCCGAACAGTTCGAGGGCGACCGCGATCAACTGCTCGCGCCGCTGCTCGACACCCATCCTGCGCCGCACCCCGTTCGTCATGGCGGTCATCCTAACCGCAGGCCGGAGGGGCGATCACGCCCAGAACCCCGCCGTGCGGGGGCTGTTCGTCACTGGATGGCGGTCAGCTTCCTGCCGTCCGTCAGCCGCGCGACGAGCTGGGTCCGGGCACCCGGCTTCACCGGGGCGGACAGCAGGCGGCCGGGCGAGGTGGCCTGCACCGCGCCGGTCGCCGTGATCGACCCGACGTCGTCGCTGCCCGCCGCGAGCGCGTACCAGGAACCGCCGGGCGACTTCCACAGGACGCCCGCCAGGGCGTGCGGATCGTGCGTCCCGCACGCGGGGGAGTCGTCGGCGCGGGCCACGGACGCGCTCTGCGCGCCCGGCCGGGCCCCGGGGACCTGGAACAGCGCCAGCACCCGGCTCCCCGCACCCCGCCAGGTCTCCGCCCGGGTGCACAGCCACTCGGCGCTGCCGGACGCGCCGCCGGGCAGCGGCTGCGTCGCGTACGGCCAGGAGTTCACCGAGCGCACGCCCTGCGACCGTACGGTCTGCAGGTGGCAGGCGGTGTGCGCCCAGTCGGCGCGGGCCGACGGGCCGGTGACGTCGTGCTGCGCGCCGGGGGCGCCCGTGGTGAGCCGGGCCGGGGTCAGCTCGCCGAGGTCGGTCACCAGCCGCCCGCCCATCTGGAGAGCGGGCCAGCCGGCGCAGGCGCTCGTCGGGGCGGGGCTGAGCGTCGGGTCGGTCACCCCGTCGGCGGCGACGCGCAGCGGCTGCCCGCCCTCGCCGGGCTTGAGGAGGTCGCGCACGGTCACCTCGGTCACCCAAGGGGCCGTCAGATAGCGGACGTTGCTGTCGGCCCGGCCGACCACGACGGCGGTCGCGGAATCCGTGTCGGAGGCGTCCGCGCGGGCGAAGTCCAGGGCCGCGCCGCCCGTGTCACCGCTCTTCGCCTCCGCGTACCGCACCAGGCGCAGCCCGTCGTGGAACACCACGACCACCGCCTGGCCGACCTCGCCCGCGTACAGCAGCTGGGGCGGGCCCGCGGCGGGCCCGGTGGCGGTGCCGGGGGTCGACGTGACCCGCACGCCGCTGCCCGGCCGCGCCCATACGGCGAGGGCGCGGCGCAGCAGCTCCCGGTCACCGGTGCGGCCGCCGCGCGCGGGCCAGACCTCGAACCCGGAGCGGTCGGCGCGTTTCCAGGCCCCGTCGGCCGCCTTGGTCAACTTGGCCGGGTCGAGGGCCTGTTGGGCGGCGGCGTTCTGCGCGTAGGGCGGGGCGGCCGCGCCGTCCGGGCCCCAGCCGCCGCCCGGCAGGCCCAGCAGCGTCGCGCACACGGCCGCGGCGGCCGCCGCACCGACCGCGGCCCGCGCGTGCTGGCGGCGGCGCATCAGATCCGTCGGCCTGGCCTGGAGGGAACACGGGTCGAACTCCATCGACTCCAGCAGCGAGCCGTCCCGGCTGCCCGCGGGCGCCCGCAGCCCGGCGGCCTCCGCCACCGCCGCGGCCGGGTCCGCCACCCCGGCGGCCGCGAGCACCTGCCGCACGTCGCGCTCGGACGGCAGCTCCAGCGCGCGCAGCACGTACGCGGCCCGGCCGGGGCCGGAGAGCGCGGCGAGTGCCTGGTCCAGGGCGAGTTCGTCGGCGCCGCCGGAGCGCGGGAACAGCCGCAGGCCCCACACCTGCGGCAGCAGCGGCGGGAGCTGGCCCGGTTTGGGGAGCTGCCACCGCCCGCGCGGCCGCCCCGCCTCCAGCGCGGCCCGCAGCACCCGCTGACGGACGTACGCGTAGCCCGGGTCGGCCGGCGAACCGGCGGCCCCGCGTGGAGCGGGCACCGCGAGCTCGGAGGAAGCGACCTTGTTGCGCGGCAGCGCCCGCTGTACCAGGGAGTGCGCGGTCAGCACACGGCGGTTGCGGCCCAGCGCCGGCGGCAGCACGAGATACCCGAGCCGTACGAGGCGCGGGTAGTGCTCGATGAGCGCGGCCTCCGCCTGCTCGACGTCGACGGGCGGGACGGTCCGGGGGGCTGTCGCTTGCTGCTCCACGGTCCGTAGAACGAGTGAATGGTGAGATGGTCACCTCACCCCCGTAGGGCGCCGACCCCGCGCGCATGGGGGCGTACCGTGCCGGAGCGCGCCCGCCGGACCGCCCCGCGCGCCGGGTGCGCTACGCCACGCAGCGGGCGCGGATGCGGTCGACGGCCTCGTCCGCGATGCCGAGCCCCTCGCGGACGTACGCCTCCACCCCGCCGTAGGCGCGGTCCATTTCCTCCAGCGCCGCCGCGAGGTAGGCCGGGCGCACCCCGAGGACCGCGTCGGGGATCTCCGGGTCGCCGCCCGCCGCGACGAAGCGGTCGATCAGGGGCGCGAAGGCGGCGCGCACGGCCGGGTTGACCGAGAGGTACTCCTCCCGGACCGCGGCCTCGTCCGCGCCGAGGAGCAGCAGGATCACGGTGGCCGCCCAGCCCGTGCGGTCCTTGCCCGCCGTGCAGTGGAAGAGCAGAGGGCCGCAGTCCGGTTCGGCGAGGGCCGACAGCAGGAGGCGGTACGCGTCGCAGGCGGGCTCGGAGCGGACGAAGGCGCGGTAGGCGTCGCAGAGCAGCTTCTCCGCCTTGCCGTTGCCGAGGTGCTCCTCCGCGACGGCCGGGCTGCCGAGCACCGAGTCCAGCCTGGCGGGGACCTGGTCGCCGCCCTGCGCACCGGCCGCCATCACGTCCGCGACGATCAGTCGGGCGCCCTCGGGCAGCTGGTCGGGGCGGGCCCGGCGCTCCTGCTCGGTGCGCAGGTCCACGACCGTGTGGATGCCGAGGGCGGCGACGGCGGGGTCCTGCTCCGGGTCGAGCCTGTCGAGCTGGCCGGAGCGGAGCAGCAGGCCGGGGCGTACGGCGGAATTGCCGGTCAGCGCGATGCCGCCGAGGTCGCGGAGGTTGATGATGGTCGAGGCATCGAACTGCGGCATGGGCGATTCTCCCTATTTCGGATATCTACCGTTATTGTGCCGAACGGTAGCCGAGGCCGCGCGGTCCGGCGGAGCCGGGTGCCTCACGGTAGCCCGCACCGGCCGTTGGTGCGGGTCCGTCGCGCGGGGCTGCGCCCCGGACCCCGCAACACGGCTTCGCCGCGTTGTCCTCAATCGCCGGACGGGCTGGATTCGCGGACTGCGGCTTTTTGACCTGCGGCCCGCAGGCTGCGGGACTACGTCCGCAAAATCCAGCCCGTCCGGGGCACCTCCCAGCGGTAGCTGGGGGAGGCGGCCCCTCAGCCCAGGTGCCACGCGTCGAATTCCGTCAGGCCCCGTTCGCCGCTCCCGTCGTTGCCCGCGCTCAGGAAGAGGCCCACGTCCAGCGGGGCGCGGGCCGTGCCCGGCACCCGTACCTCCGCGAGCGTCCGCCATCCGTCGCCGGAGGACCACTCCGCGAGGAAGGAGCCCGTACCGGTGCGGCCGAGCCGGAGCAGGACGGGAGCCCTGACGCCGGTGACGCGGCGGTAGCCGTCGAACGTCCCGGACCCGCTCGTGTCGTACGAGAGCACCACCCCCTCCCGGGGTGTCACGGCGAGGTTCACCGCCCCGCCCGACCTCCCGGCGAGCCGGTTGCGCACGATGAGGCCCGAGCGCGCCCAGGCCCCCGTGTCCGTCTGGCCGGCGACCCGCACGGTCGCCGAGACGCCCACCGGCAGCGCCCTCGCGCGATAGACCGCGCCGAACTGCTCGGTGGCCCGCCACAGGTCGTCGCCCGAGCCGTCGATCGCGAAGCGGTCGGCGCCCAACTGGCCGAAGACGGCGGCGTTGCCGCTGACCGTGTGCCATCCGGGCGCGAGCGGCCCGGCCAGGAACAGCGACCCGGGCCGTACGCTCCGCACCCGCTCCCCGCCCTGCGGGCCGTAGCGGGCGCCCGCCTCGTAGGGGAGCCGCCGCAGCGGCCGGTCCAGCGGCGCGGCGGGCACCGTGACGCGCCAGCGGGCCGTACCGGTGGCGCCCGGCGCCAGGCCGGGCAGCGAAGTAGGGCCCTGCGCCACGCCGTTGAGGCCCGCCAGGCCGAGGTCGACGGGGCCGGTGGCCCGCAGGCCGTTCATATTGGTGAGCGAGACGCCGACCACGGCGTGTCCGCCCGGCGGCACGGCGGCCGGGACCGCGGCCGTGACCAGGGTGCCCTGATAGGGGGCGGCGGCCAGCACGTCCCGCACCCGCACGGCCGTACGGTACGGGTCGGCCACCGGCCGCAGCGGATACGCCCCGCCCTGCCGCGTCCACGGCTCCTCCAGCGCGAACCAGTCCACGGCCCGCGGCGCCCGGCCCTCCCGCAGCGCGTCCTCCAGCTCCTCCAGCCACCGCCGCCAGCGCGGCAGATAGAAGTCGCCCATCAGACCGTGCCAGTCGCGGTTCGCGTAGTCGTGCAGCTTCCCGCCGTCGGAGGTCGCCCGGCCGCCCCATATGGTCAGCAGCGCCCGGCCCGCCCGCTCCAGTTCGGCGGACTCCTCCGGGCCGGTGCCCATGGCCCGCGCCGCCGCGTCCCACGGGCCGAGCAGGAACGCCCGGTGCGTGCCCGCGACGTCGTCGGCCAGGCGCATCAGCTTCAGCCACAGCGCCGCCAGGGCGCGGAAGGCGGCCAGGTCCCGGCGGCCGTGGGCGGCGCGCAGCTCGGGCAGGAGCTGCCGGCTGCGGTGCGCGAGCGCCTGCCGTGCGACGTCGGCGAGGTCGTAACGGTAGGTGTCGCGGTCGCGCAGCTCCGCGCCGACGGCCAGCAGCCCGGCCAGCGCCGCGTCGAAGCGGACCGGGTCGTACGACAGGTCGCCCGGCGCGTACTCCCCGGCCCGGTCGGTGGCCAGGTCCGGGCGGGCCGCGAAGAGGCTGTCGTGCGGGTCGCTGCGCTCGGGCGCGTGCTGCCGGTACGCGGTGTCGCGGAGCGCCGCCCACGCGCTCCGCGCGGCGGCGTCCGGGCGGCCGTAACGGAAGTCGGCGTACGCGGCGAACCACTGCGCCCGGTCCGGCGCCTGGTCCCGCCACGCCAGCTCGGAGAAGTACTCGAAGGCGGCCGGGTCGCGGTCGGCGGCCTCCGGCAGATAGGCCGTACCGGCCAGCGCGCTCCCGGGCCGGTCCCGCCACGCGTGGAACTTCGCGTCCCAGACGTGGGTCTTCGCACCCAGCGTGGTCCGCCCGCCGAAGTTCGGGATCGAGCCGAAGGCGTACGGGGTGCCGCCCCAGTCCCGCTCCCGGTCCGTGACGCCCGTGAAGCGGTCGGAGACCCCGTCGACGATCAGCATCCGCTTCCGGTCGACGGCACCGAGCAGCTCCGGCAGCGGGTTGTTCTCCCAGCCGAGGATCACCCACGTCGCGTCCGGGTGCGCGGCGCGCAGCGCCCGCTCGACGCCGCGGGCGGCGGCCGCCACGGGGACGTCGCCCGCGGCGCCGCCCTCGTGCAGCAGGTCCATCTTGAAGTGCGCCGCCGCGCCGAACAGTTCGGCCTGATGACGGTAGAAGACGGCCGCGGTACGGGCGAAGACCGCCGTGCGCGGGTCGAGCCAGTCGGGGCGCCTGAAGCCGTGCCACTCGCCCTGCGGCACGACGCGCGCGCCGGGGTTGCGGTCGGCGAAGCCGTCCGGCACCGCCCCGTAGTAGCCCGGGAGGACGGGCGCCATGCCCAGCTCGCGCAGCCGGTCGCAGATCCGCCGGCCCAGCGCGGCCCGCCCGGCGATCAGCGCGGGGGAGAGGGGGCCGCCGAAGCCGCTCAGGTTCTGCAGCAGCCACCACGGCTGGTGGGAGGGCGCGGGCAGCCAGGCACGGGCCTCGGCGTCGGTGTAGCCGCAGTCCGTCAGGGTGCGGTGGTGCACCGCCTCCTGCCCGGCGATCACCAGCACCTCGTTGCAGCCGTGCAGCGCGAGGACGTCGATCATCCGCTCCCAGTACGGCCAGTCGGCGTACGGGAAGGTGTAGCCGTCATTGGTGTCGTTGAGCGCGAAGCGGTGCGGCAGGGTGGTGGACCGCCGCAGCGGGCGCCCCGGGGCGGGGAGCTCACGCGGCAGGTCCAGATGACCGGCGCTCCAGGTGATGTGCGCCCCGCACACGTACTTGAGGTACCAGTGCACGCCCGTCAGCAGCACCGCCGGGCTCGTCCCCGACACCTCGATCCGGCCGGTGCGGCCCGTGACCTCGAAGCGGTCCCTTCCCGGCGGGAGCGGCGACAGACGGAACTGCCGCGCGTGGTCGGGCAGCAGGCGCTCCAGCGCGGCGCGCGCGGGGGAGGCGTCGAAGGGCGGCCCGCCTGCCGCGCCGGCGGTGCCGGGAGCCCCGAGGGCGACCCCCACGGCCGCCGCGCCGGCGGTGCCCAGCAGCGTACGTCTCGGCAGCTCTCTCATAGCGCTCCCCACTGTGCGATACGAGACGGCGGCGATGTGTGAGGCGCACACGGCCCGCGGGGCATATCCCCCCGCCCGCCCTGTCCTTAACCGGATAGGGGTGCCCCCTTGCGGGCTCTGGCTGCGAGCCGTCTTGCCGCCTGCGGCGGGAACGCCCTTCGGGCGTGTCCTCAATCGCCGGACGGGCTGATTTTGCGGGCGTAGTCCGCAGCCTGCGGGCCGCAAGCCTGCGGGCCGCAGGTCAAAGAGCTACGGTCCGCGAAATTCAGCCCGTC
>NZ_JBSFWT010000119.1:0-17808 GCF_053594975.1 Streptomyces sp. NPDC002537 | reverse complement strand
TCGAAGCGTTCGCGCATGCCTTCCTTGACGACGTCCTTGAGGTGGATGACGCCCAGGACGCGGGCGCCCTTCTCGTCCTGAACGGCGACCAGCAGCGGTGTGCCGCCGGCCTGGGAGATGTCGTCGGTCAGCCGGGTGGCGTCGTCGGCGACGGTGCCGCCCTGTTCCCTGACCCAGGCGACGACCGAGCCGGTCGCGCCCTTGCGGACCTTGCGGCTGCTGCCTGCCTCTGCCACGTCCACGCCGGACATGCGGGTCTGGGCGGTGAAGGGCACCCATTCGGCGCCCACGAGTTCGCCCTCGTGGCGCTCGCGCAGGCCGTACTTCTCCTTGGCCAGGACGACGATGGAGCGGCCCTCGGGCGTCTCGTCGGCCAGCGAGGAGAGCTGGGCGGCGTCGGCGACCTCGGCGGCCGTCGTGCCCTTGACGGGGACGAACTCGGACGCCTGGCGGTTGCCGTAGGTGATGGTGCCGGTCTTGTCGAGCAGCAGCGTCGAGACGTCGCCCGCGGCTTCCACCGCGCGCCCGGACATCGCCAGGACGTTGCGCTGCACGAGCCGGTCCATGCCCGCGATACCGATCGCGGAGAGCAGCGCGCCGATGGTGGTGGGGATGAGGCAGACCAGCAGGGCGGCGAGGACGATCATGGTCTGCTCGGCGCCCGCGTAGATCGCGAACGGCTGGAGGGTGAGGACGGCCAGCAGGAAGACGATGGTCAGCGACGCGAGGAGGATGTTGAGCGCGATCTCGTTGGGCGTCTTCTGCCGTGCCGCGCCCTCGACCAGGCTGATCATCCGGTCGATGAAGGTCTCGCCCGGCTTGGTCGTGATCTTGATGACGATGCGGTCGGAGAGGACCTTCGTGCCGCCGGTGACGGCCGAGCGGTCGCCGCCGGACTCGCGGATGACCGGTGCCGACTCGCCCGTGATGGCCGACTCGTCGACGGAGGCCACGCCCTCGACGACGTCGCCGTCGCCCGGGATGATGTCGCCCGCCTCGCAGACGACCAGGTCGCCCACGCGCAGTTCGGTGCCCGGCACCGACTCCTCGGCCTTGCCGTCGCCGGTCAGGCGGCGGGCGACGGTGTCGGTCTTGGCCTTGCGCAGGGTGTCGGCCTGGGCCTTGCCACGGCCCTCGGCCACCGCCTCGGCGAGGTTGGCGAAGACGACGGTCAGCCACAGCCACACCGTGATCGTCCAGCCGAACCAGTCACCCGGATTCTTCAGCGCCAGCCCCGTGGTCACCACCGAACCGACCTCGACCACGAACATCACCGGGGACTTCACCATCACCCGCGGATCGAGCTTCTTGAACGCATCCGGCAGAGACTTCAGCAACTGCGCCGGGTCGAAAAGACCACCGGAGACACGGCCGGTCTCCTCGCCGCCGGACGGCCGGGTGTCCTTGGGGTCCTCGGACTCGGTGCGGACAGGTGTGGTCGTGCTCATGAGAGTCCCTCCGCCATCGGGCCAAGGGCCAGGGCCGGGAAGTAGGTCAAGCCGGTGATGATGATGATCGCGCCGACGAGGAGGCCCGCGAAGAGCGGCTTCTCGGTGCGCAGGGTGCCCGCGGTCTCGGGCACGGGCGTCTGCTCGGCGAGCGAGCCGGCCAGCGCCAGGACGAAGACCATCGGCAGGAAGCGGCCGAGGAGCATGGCCAGGCCGATCGTGGTGTTGTACCACTGCGTGTTCGCGTTGAGACCGGCGAAGGCGGAGCCGTTGTTGTTGGCGCCCGAGGTGAACGCGTAGAGGACCTCGGAGAAGCCGTGCGCACCGCTGTTGTGCACCGAGTTGCCCGCGGTGTTGAGGATCGAGTGCGGCGGGGTCGCCAGCGCCATCGACAGGGCGGTGAAGCCGAGCACCAGGGTCGGGGTGATGAGGATGTAGCACGCGGCGAGCTTGATCTCGCGGGTGCCGATCTTCTTACCGAGGTACTCGGGCGTACGGCCGACCATCAGGCCCGCGATGAACACCGCGATGACGGCCATGACGAGCATGCCGTAAAGGCCGGAGCCGACACCGCCGGGCGCGATCTCGCCGAGCATCATCGACAGCAGGGCGATGCCGCCGCCGAGGCCGGTGAAGGAGGAGTGGAAGGAGTCCACCGCGCCGGTCGAGGTCAGGGTGGAGGAGGTCGCGAAGAGCGCCGAGGCACCGACGCCGAAGCGGGTCTCCTTGCCCTCCATCGCGCCGCCGGCCGCCTGGAGCGCCGCACCGTGGTGCGCGTACTCGGTCCACATCATCAGCACGCTGAAGGTGAGCCAGATGACGCCCATGGTCGCGAGGATCGCGTAGCCCTGCTTGACGTTGCCGACGAGCTTGCCGAAGGTCCGCGTCAGCGCGAAGGGGATGACGAGGATCAGGAAGATCTCGAAGAGGTTGGTGAAGGCGCTGGGGTTCTCGAACGGGTGGGCGGAGTTGGCGTTGAAGTAGCCGCCGCCGTTGGTGCCGAGCTCCTTGATGACCTCCTGCGAGGCCACGGCGCCACCGTTGACCTGCTGGGTGCCGCCGGTCAGCTGGCCGATCTCGTGGATGCCCGCGAAGTTCTGGATGGCGCCGCAGGCGACCAGGACGACCGCGCCGATGACGGAGATCGGGATGAGGATGCGCAGCGTGCCGCGCACCAGGTCGGTCCAGAAGTTGCCCAGCTCACCCGTGCGGGCACGGGCGAAGCCCCGGACGAGGGCGATGGCGACGGCCATGCCGACGGCGGCGGAGACGAAGTTCTGGACGGCGAGGCCGAGCGTCTGGACGGCGTGGCCCATGGCCTGCTCGCCCGAGTACGACTGCCAGTTGGTGTTGGCGACGAACGAGGCGGCCGTGTTGAACGCCTGGTCCGGGCTGATCGCGGTGAAGCCGAGCGACAGCGAGTGGGGCAGCACGCCCTGGACCCGCTGGAGCAGGTACAGGAAGAGCAGGCTGGCCACGGAGAAGGCGAGGATGCCGCGCAGGTAGGCGGGCCAGCGCATCTCGGCGTCGGGGTCGGCGCCGATCGAGCGGTAGATCCACTTTTCGACGCGCAGGTGCTTCTCGGAGCTGTAGACGCGGGCCATGTAGTCGCCGAGCGGGCGGTAGACCAGCGCCAGCGCCGCGACGAGCGCGGTGAGCTGGAGGACTCCGGAGAGGACGGGGCTCATATCTTTGCTAGAACCTCTCCGGGAAAACGAGGGCGAGGATCAGGTAGCCCAGCAGGGCGACGGCCACGACCAGGCCGACGATGTTCTCGGCAGTCACAGCTTCGTCACCCCCTTGGCGACGAGAGCCACCAGCGCGAAAACCGCGAGCGTGGTGACAACGAAGGCCACATCGGCCATCGCATGCTCCTAGAGAGTTCGGATATGAACGGACCCCCAAAGCAAACCTCTGTTGTCACGGTGTGAGCGCCCCGTTGACGCCTCTCATACGGCCATTAGCGCCCCCTTGACGGAATCCATACGCGCACCGCTCTGACCTGCAGAAACGCCGCTGGGCCGCAACCCCTGATCGGGGTTGCGGCCCAGCGGAACGGCGTAATCCAGCCGCTTGACGAGCGTTTTTCAGCGCACCTCGGAGATCTCCGGCCCGCGCTCCAGGCGATCGACGCCACCGGCGAAGCGGGAGCCGCCGTCCTCCTGCTGGAGGCCCTCGGCGACCATCTGGGCGTCGTCCGGCAGCTTCAGCACGATCGGGTCGCGCGGTGCCATCGGGGACTCGCCGCGCACCACGACGGTGTCCTGGAAGATCTGCTCCAGCAGCCCGGCGGTCTGCGGCTGCACCGCGCCCTGGCCGGAGATCACACCGCGCAGGAACCAGCGCGGGCCGTCGCAGCCGACGAAGCGGACGAGCTGGACGCCCTGGGTGCCGTCCGGCAGCGCCACCGGCACCTGGGCCCGCAGCTCCCAGCCCAGCGGGCCCTGGACCTCGTCCACGACACCGCCCTGCTGGGTGATGCCGGACGCGATCTCGTCCCGCACCTCGTGCCAGATGCCCTCGCGCTTGGGGGCGGCGAACGCCTGCAGCTGCACGGCGCTGTCGCGCAGCACCACCGTCGCGGCGACGATGGCGTCACCGGCGACCTCGACCCTCAGCTCCATGCCCTCGACCCCGGGCACGAACAGTCCGCCCAGGTCCACGCGGCCCTCTCCGGGATCGCGCACCTCGGAGATGTCCCACGGCCCCTCGGGGCGCGGCTCCGGCTCCAGCCGGACCCGGCTCTCGGCCGCGATGTCCTCTGCGGACGTGCTGGAGAGAGAGTCCTCTGCCAACTCCTCGGAGGTCACGTCGTCGACCTGGTCGACGGCGTCCTCCCCGCGCTTGCGGCGACGACCGAACACGTCACTGTCCTTCCCGGTCGCTGGCGACCGAAGCGAATCCATTCCCCACGGCAGCGTGGCCACCGGTGGACCCGAAGCCCCCTTCGGCCCGTGCCGAGCCTGGAAGCTCCGCAACCTCGTGGAAGCGGACCTTCTCGACCTGCTGGACAACCAATTGGGCGATACGGTCGAACCGCTCGAACCGCACGCTCTCGCGCGGGTCCAGATTGACCACAATCACCTTGATCTCTCCACGGTACCCGGCATCGATGGTCCCCGGGGCATTCACCATGGAGACCCCGCACCTGGCGGCGAGACCCGAACGCGGGTGCACGAAGGCGGCGTAGCCGTCGGGCAGGGCGATGGAGATCCCGGTGGGCAGCACCATGCGCTCGCCGGGCGCCAGCTCGGCGGCCTCGGTGGTCACCAGGTCGCAGCCGGCGTCGCCGGGGTGCCCGTAGGACGGGACCGGCACCTCCGGATCGACCCTGCGGATCAGCACGTCCACGGGCATACGGCTCACGGGTTCACCTCAAAAGCTCGCGCGACCTTCACCTGGTCGGGGTCGGCCAGGGCGGCCTGGATCTCGGCGGCACGGCCGTTCTCGATGAAGTGGTCGACCTTGACCTCGATGAACACCGCTTCCGCCTGGACCGCGACGGGGCCCTCGGGGCCACCGATCCGGCCGGTGGCCGTGGCGTAGATCTTACGGCCGTCCACGGCGCGGACCTCCGCCCGCAGGTGCAGCACGGTGTCCACCGGCACGGGCCGTACGTAGTCCGTCTCCAGCCGTCCGGTCACCGCGATCACCCGCAGCAGCCAGCCCAGCGAGCCCAGCGTCTCGTCCAGCGCCGTGGCCAGCACACCGCCGTGCGCGAGACCGGGGGCACCCTGGTGCGCCTCCTTGACGCGGAACTCCGCGGTGACGCTCACGCCCTCGCCCGCGCGCACCTCGACGTGCAGTCCGTGCGGTACCCCTCCGCCGCAGCCGAAGCAGTACTCGTAGTGCGCCCCGATGACCTCTCCGGGGGCGGGTGCGTCGGGGTGCCGCACGGGCGGTTCGGCCCCGGGCGGCAGCGTCGGCGTTGTCGTTCGTCCACTCACAGGGGCTGACCTTACCCGCGAGAACAGCACCCGGTCCCGTCCGTGGCAGGCTTGCCTCATGCAGCCTTACGAAGAACGCCTGACCGCGCCCCGTTCCTGGTGGTTCATCGCGGTGCTCGTCGGGGTCGCCATGGCGTTGATCCTGCTGCCGCTGGGCACGGTGCCGATGCTGGGCGGACTCGTCGGCGGGGCGGCCCTCGCGGCGGTGGCGGTCAGCTCGTACGGCTCGGTGCGCATCCGGGTCGTGGGCGGCGCGCTGGTGGCCGGGGACGCGAAGATCCCGGTGACGGCGCTGGGCGAACCCGAGGTGCTGGACGTGGAGGAGGCCCGTGCCTGGCGCACGCACAAGGCCGACACCCGCGCCTTCATGCTGCTGCGCGGCTACGTCCCAACGGCGGTGCGGATCGAGATCACCGACCCGGCGGACCCCACTCCGTACGTCTATCTCTCCACCCGCTCCCCCGAGCGCCTGGCCGCCGCCCTCACGGCCGTACGGGGCTGACGGGGGCGTCCGGTGCCGCCGGGATTCACACGGCGGGCGGCAGGGCGTCCCAGGGCACCTGCCGGGAGCGCAGGTCCTTGCGGACCTTCTCGGCGAGCCTCTTGGTGTCACGGCGGTTCATCACCGCACCCACCGTCGCGCCGATCATGAAGGGCGTGAGGTTGGGCAGGTTGCGGAAGGTCCGCTTGAGGATCTGCTGGCGCAGCTCGCGCCGCAGCTGGCCGCCGAGGGCCGCGTTGACGGTCAGGGGCGACGCCACGTCGATGCCGCGTTCATCGGCCCACGCGGCGAGGTAGGCCACGGAACGCTGGCGCACCGCGCCGGGGGCCCGCAGGCCGTAGACCTCGTGGAGCTCGGCGATGAGCTTGAACTCCACGGCGGCGACGCCGACGATCTCCGCCGCCAGTTCTGCGGGCATGGCCGGGGGAACCGGCAGCATGGCCGCGGCGCCGACGCCGGCGCCCACGGTGGACGTGCCGTACGCGGCACCGGCCACCAGTTTGTCCGCGAGCTCCTCGGGGCCGAGGCCCGGGAACTGTTCGCGCAGGGTCGCGAGGTCGCGCACGGGGATGCGCGGGGCGTTCGCGATGATCCGGTCCGCGACGGCGGTCAGGCCCGCCCGCGCTCCCCGGCCGCCCCTTCTGGCGCCGCGGCCGACCGCGGCGGCGAGCGAGGCCGCACGGCCCCGCTCGACGTCTGTGCCGGCCCCGGCCTCAGGGGCGGGTGCCATGGCGCCGGCGGAGTCGTCGGCGCCCTGCTGCCGCGCGGCGTTCCCATCCGGCCCGGTGGTCAGTTCGGGCTGTCGGGAGCGCCGCTTGCGGAACGGGATCGAGCCTGCCATCGCAGACCCGCTCCTCACTCGCAGTCGCGGCAGATCGGCTGGCCGTTCTTCTCGCGGGCCAGCTGGCTGCGGTGATGCACGAGGAAGCAGCTCATGCAGGTGAACTCGTCGGCCTGCCGGGGCAGGACCCGGACGGACAGTTCCTCGTTGGAAAGGTCCGCTCCGGGCAGTTCCAGGCCCTCGGCCGACTCGAACTCGTCGACGTCGACGGCCGAGGCCGACTTGTCGTTCCGCCGGGCCTTCAGCTCCTCGATGCTGTCCTCATTGACGTCATCGTCGGTCTTGCGTGGGGTGTCGTAATCCGTTGCCATGTCGCTCTCCCCCTCTGGGTGTCTGCGGTGTCTCCAGCGCACGTAACGCGTGAGAGGCCGGACTTGTGCCCGACCCGAGGCGGAGATTTTGCCTCACATCAAGGTCTGTTACTCAATCGACACCCAACCGCACACCTGAAGAGGTGATGGGGATGGATGGCGAACGGGACCGTACACGGTCCGAATGCCGCGTGCGGATGCGCCGTCTCGTGTACTTCCCGTGATCAGGACCCCTGGAAACCCCCATTTTCCCGGCGTTCCAGCGGCCCAGTCGATCACGGAGAGTGGATGGCCAGAAGTTTGCGTATGTGAGCGATCACACACATTCTCCGCGAGGGGCGGATCATGAGAATTCCGCCCAAAGCGAACCTACGGCCGCCCCAATTCTCGCAGACATCTCAGGTCGGCAGGACCACTCTCATGACCAGTCCACCCCCCTCGCGGGGGACGGCCGTGATCCGGCCGCCGTGCGCGCGGGCCACCGAGCGCACGATCGACAGTCCGAGGCCGACGCCCTTGTCGCTGCCCGTCCGCTCGGTACGGAGGCGGCGGAAGGGCTCGAAGATGTTGTCCACCTCGTACGCCGGGACGACGGGGCCGGTGTTCTCCACCACCAGCACCGCGCGGCCCGGCTGCGCCTCCGTGGTGACCTCGACCCAGCCGTCCGGGACGTTGTAGCGCACCGCGTTCTGCACCAGGTTGAGGGCGATCCGCTCCAGGAGCACGCCGTTGCCCTGGACGACCGCGGGCTGCCGGGTGCCGCGCAGCTCCACGCCCTTGGCCTGGGCCTCGGTACGGGCCTGGTCGATGGCCTGGGAGGCCACCTCGGCGAGGTCCACGGGCTTGCGGTCCACGATCTCGTTGTCGCTGCGGGCGAGCAGCAGCAGGCCCTCCACGAGCTGCTCGCTGCGCTCGTTGGTGGCCAGCAGCGTCTTGCCCAGCTGCTGGAGCTCGGGGGACGCACCGGGGTCGGAGAGGTGCACCTCCAGCAGCGTCCGGTTGATCGCGAGCGGGGTGCGCAGCTCGTGCGAGGCATTGGCCACGAAGCGCTGCTGCGCGGTGAACGCCCGCTCCAGCCGGTCGAGCATCTCGTCGAAGGTGTCGGAGAGCTCCTTCAACTCGTCCTCGGGGCCGCCCAGTTCGATACGCCGGGAGAGATCCGTGGCGGCGACCCGGCGGGCCGTGCGGGTCATCTTGCCGAGCGGCGAGAGGACCCGGCCGGCCATGGCGTAGCCGAAGGCGAACGCGATCACGGCGAGGCCGAGGAGGGCGAGGAGGGAACGCTTGAGGAGGCTGTCGAGGGCCATGGCACGCAGATGGCTCTGGCAGCTGCTCAGCGTGCTGTTCAGCTGATCGACGGTGAGACCGGGGCGGAGGTCACGACAGAGTTCGGGGTTGTTCACCGTGACCTGGCTGCCGCCCGACAGTTTGATCAGCGGGGCGCTGCCGATGTCGAGCGCGTGGGCCGCCAGCAGATAGATGATCGTCAGCAGCAGGACCCCGGCCATCAGGAACATCCCGCCGTAGAGCAGGGTGAGCCGTATGCGGATGGTCGGCCGCAGCCAGGGGAAGGGCCGGACGACGGGCTGGCGGGGGTCCCAGGTGGGCTTCGGCGGGGCCTGGGGAGCCGACTGGGAGGTGGGGGTGTCGGGCATCGGGGTCAGATCCGGTAACCGGAGCCGGGCACGGTGACGATCACCGGGGGCTCGCCGAGCTTGCGGCGCAGGGTCATGACCGTGACGCGGACGACGTTGGTGAAGGGGTCGGTGTTCTCGTCCCACGCCTTCTCGAGCAACTGCTCGGCGGAGACCACGGCCCCCTCGCTGCGCATCAGAACCTCCAGCACCGCGAACTCCTTGGGCGCGAGCTGCACCTCACGGCCGTCGCGGAAGACCTCGCGGCGGTTGGGGTCGAGCTTGATGCCCGCCCGCTCCAGGACGGGCGGCAGGGCCACGGTCGTACGCCGCCCGAGAGCGCGCACGCGGGCGGTGAGCTCGCTGAAGGCGAAGGGCTTGGGCAGGTAGTCGTCGGCGCCGATCTCCAGGCCCTCCACGCGGTCGCTGACGTCGCCGGAGGCGGTCAGCATCAGGACGCGGGTGGGCATGCCGAGCTCGACGACCTTGCGGCACACGTCGTCGCCGTGGACGAGCGGGAGGTCACGGTCGAGGACGATGACGTCGTAGTCGTTGACGGCGATGCGCTCGATGGCGGCGGCCCCGTCGTACACGACGTCGACGGCCATGGCCTCCCGGCGCAGTCCGGTGGCGACGGCATCGGCGAGCAGCTGCTCGTCCTCGACGACGAGTACGCGCACGGCGTTGATCCTTCCCTTGGAGCCCTCAGTGGGCAGGCGTGTGGTTCCCCGGTGGGTGTATCCATCCTGCCTCGGACATCGGTAAACCGGCTGTAAGGGGTGCCGGGGCCTGGGTGGAGCGGCTGGGGCCGGCGGCCGGATTCGGATGTGATTTCGATGGTGATTTCGGATTGGCGGACGGTCACAGGTTTCCGCCCGGAGACGGGTGGGGAAGACGACTGCACACCCGCGATCACGCCCTTGGCGGCGGCACGTCACGATCGACCGCCATCCCGCGGGGAACAGGGCGTGATGGTTGCTCCCCCGGTCTCGGCCGGGGGCACCCCCAGGCACACCCCCGTGCCGCCCGAGCCGACCCTGGAGGGGGCGCAGCACTATGGACGCGTTCACCGCTGGCATTCTGCAGCGCATAGAGACCACCCGATCCGACCTGGCCCAGGCCCGCAGGTCGGGCGACGACTTCCTCGCCGAGGTGGAACAGGCGGCGCTGGAAGACCTGCACCGCCTGGCCGCCGAGCACGGCGTCGAGGTGTCCGCGGCGTAGCCGCTCACCGCTGGGCCGACCCACGCGACGAACGCCTCCGCACTCCGGTGCGGAGGCGTTTCCCTGCGGGGGGCGTGCCCCGGATGCCCGGCTACAGTCCGTCTGCCGCCTGCGGCGGGGGGCGGGCTCCCTGCGGGGGCGTGCCTCGGATACCGGCTGCGGGCCGTCTTGCCGCCTGCGGCGGGAGCGGCCTGCGGCCGCGTCCTCAAACGCCGGACGGGCTGGATTGTTCCCCGGACGGGCAGAAGGGTGCAGGCCAGGGGCCGCAACCCTGTGAGCGAAGGGTGCGGGCCAGGGGCCGTAGCCCTGCGGGCCCGGCCCGCACGTTCGCTGCCACGGTCCGCGAAATTCAGCCCGTCCTGGGGGCACCTCCCAGCGGTAGCTGGGGGAGTTTGAGGACAACGCGGCGAAGCCGTGTTGCAGGGGCCGGGGCGAAGCCTCAGTCGTGCCAAGCCCCCAGCGCCTCCAGCCTCGGCTGGAGCACCTCGAAGAGGCCCGGTGACGCCGCCACCGTCAGTTCGGGTGAGACAGGAGCCCCGGGCCGACCGCCCGTCAGGGCACCCGCTTCGCGGGCGATGAGCGCACCGGCCGCGTAGTCCCAGGGGTTGAGCCCCCGCTCGTAGTAGCCGTCCAGCCGGCCGCAGGCCACGTCGCACAGGTCGATGGCCGCCGAGCCGCCGCGCCGGATGTCCCGCACCTCCGGGAGGAGGGCGCGTACGACCTCCGCCTGTGCGGCCCGCCGGGCCGTGAGGTAGCCGAAGCCGGTGCCGACGAGGGCCTGGTCGAGGGAGGGCGCGGGGCGCACCCGGAGGCGGCGGTCGCCCATGAAGGCGCCCTCGCCGCGCACCGCGCGGTACGTCTCGCCGCGCATCGGTGCGGTGACCACGCCGACGACGGCCTCGCCGTCGAGCTCGGCGGCGATGGACACCGCCCAGCTGGGCAGCCCGTACAGGTAGTTGACCGTGCCGTCGACCGGGTCGACGACCCAGCGGACGCCGCTGGTGCCGGCGCTGCTGGCGCCCTCCTCGCCCAGCACGCCGTCGTCGGGGCGCCGCTCCGCGAGGAAGCCGGTGATCAGCTTCTCGGCGGCGATGTCCATCTCGGTGACGACGTCGATGGGGCTGCTCTTGGTGGCGGCCACGCCCAGGTCGGCCGGGCGGCCGTCCCGGAGCAGGGCCCCGGCGCGGTCGGCGGCCTCCAGGGCCACGGCCAGGAGTTCGGCCTTCAGGGTGTCGCTCACGGTGCTCCTCACGCGTACGGGCTGTCGGCTCCGGCGGCGGCCCGGCGCGGTGCGCGGGCCGGGCAGCAGCCGACGGGACAGAGGTCGTGGCCGGGACCGAGCGCGCCGAGGGCGCAGCGCGCGGGCCGCTCGCCGCGCTCGGTGGCGGCGCGCTCCAGCACCAGTTCCCGGACGGCCGCGGCGAAGCGCGGGTCGGCTCCGACGGTGGCGGCGCGGGCGACCGGCAGACCGAGGTCGGCGGCCTTGGCTGCGGCCTCGGTGTCGAGGTCGTACTTGACCTCCATGTGGTCCGAGACGAAGCCGATCGGGATCATCACCACCGCGGGCGCGCCCTCGCCGTGGACGGCCTCCAGGTGGTCGCAGATGTCGGGTTCGAGCCAGGGGATGTGCGGGGCTCCGCTGCGGGACTGGTAGACGAGCCGCCAGGGGCGGTCGACGCCGGTCTCCGTGCGGACCGCGTCGGCGATCAGCCGTGCGACGTCGAGGTGCTGGGCGACGTAGGCGCCGCCGTCGCCGTGGCCCTCGACGGGGCCGGAGGTGTCCGCGGCGGACGTGGGGATGGAGTGCGTGGTGAAGGCGAGGTGGGCACCGGCCCGTACGTCCTCGGGGAGCGAGGCGAGCGCCGCCAGGGTCGCGTCGATCATGGGCCGGACGAAGCCGGGGTGGTTGAAGTAGTGCCGCAGTTTGTCGACGCGCGGCGGCGTGAGCCCTTCGCCCTCCAAGGCGGCCAGGGCGTCGGCGAGGTTCTCGCGGTACTGGCGGCAGCCGGAGTACGAGGCGTACGCGCTGGTGGTGAGGGTGAGGACGCGGCGGTGCCCGGCGAGCGTCAGCTCGCGCAGGGTGTCGGTCAGGTAGGGCGCCCAGTTGCGGTTGCCCCAGTGGACCGGCAGGTCGGTGCCGTGCTCGGCGAACTCCTTGCGCAGCGCGGCCAGCAGCTCGCGGTTCTGGTCGTTGATCGGGCTGACGCCGCCGAAGAGGAAGTAGTGCTGCCCGACCTCCTTGAGCCGCTCGCGGGGGATCCCGCGGCCGCGGGTGACGTTCTCCAGGAACGGGACGACGTCGTCCGGCCCTTCGGGGCCGCCGAAGGAGAGCAGCAACAGGGCGTCGTACGGGGCTGTTGCTCGCTGGTCTGCTGGCTGATCCGACATGGTCCGATCCTGCCACCCGCCACTGACAGGCAGGAAATGGCCGTGCACCGCACACATGTACGCACGTAAGCTGTATCGACCATTTACATCCCTTACCGGCAACCTCACTCTCTGTACACCGCGTACAGCACTGCGGTTCGTTCCCGACCCCTTGGCGGCCACCTTGCCCAGTTCCTACCGCGAGATTTTCGCCGCCCCCGGCACCAAGAGGTTCTCCGCCGCCGGTTTCCTCGGCCGGATGCCCCTGTCGATGATGGGCATCGGCATCGTGACGATGGTGTCCCAGCTGACCGGCAGATACCGGCTGGCGGGCGCGCTCTCCGCGACGCTCGCGATCTCCGCGGCGGTGCTCGGTCCGCAGATATCCCGGCTCGTCGACCGGCACGGGCAGCGCCGGGTGCTGCGCCCGGCGACGCTGGTCACCCTGGCGTCGGTTGCCGGGCTGCTGCTGAGCGCCCAGCAGCGCTGGCCGGACTGGACGCTCTTCGTCTTCTCGGCGGGCGTGGGCTGCGTACCGAGCGTGGGCGCGATGGTGCGGGCGCGGTGGGCGGAGATCTACCGGGGCCGCCGTGAGCTGCACACGGCGTACGCCTTCGAGTCCGTGGCCGACGAGGTGTGCTTCATCTTCGGCCCGATCCTCTCCATCGGGCTGTCCACGGCGTGGTTCCCCGAGGCGGGCCCCCTGCTGGCCGCCTGCTTCCTGGCCGTCGGCGTCTTCTGGCTGTCCGCACAGCGCGCGACCGAGCCCGTGCCGCACCCCCAGGGCCAGCACTCGGGCGGCTCGGCGCTGCGCTCCCCCGGGCTCCAGGTGCTGGTGGCCACCTTCGTGGCGATGGGCGCGATCTTCGGGACGGTCGACGTGGTGACCGTCGCGTTCGCCGACGAGCAGGGTCACAAGGCCGCGGCGAGCCTGGTGCTCTCGGTCTACGCGCTGGGCTCCTGCCTGGCGGGCGTGGTCTTCGGCCTGCTGCGCCTCAAGGGCGAACCGGCCCGCCGCTGGGTGCTGGGCGTGTGCGTGATGGCCGTGAGTATGATCCCCCTCCAACTGGTCGGGAGCCTGCCGTTCCTGGCCGTGGCGCTCTTCGTCGCGGGCCTGTCCATCGCGCCGACCATGGTGACGACGATGGCCCTCGTGGAACAGCACGTACCGCGCGCGAAGCTGACCGAGGGCATGACCTGGACGGGCACCGGGCTCGCGGTCGGGGTGGCGCTGGGGTCGTCGGCGGCCGGCTGGGTGGTCGACGCCTCCGGGGCCCGGGCGGGGTATGTGGTGTGCGCGGTGGCGGGGGCGCTGTCGGCCGCGGTCGCGTTCCTCGGCTACCGCCGGCTCCGGAAGCCGGCGCCGGAGCGGCCGGAGGGATCCGTGCCGCTGGCAAGGGGAGGGTCCGACGCACATGACGACAACGACCGGAACCACGAGCAGCACGACCAGCGCGACAAGGGGCGCGTGGCGTAACTGGGCGGGGAACGTCACCGCCCGGCCCGTACGGACCGTGGCGCCGGCGAGCGCCCCGGAGGTCGCGGAAGCGGTGGCCCGCGCCGCCGCGGAAGGGCTGCCGGTCAAGGCGGCCGGCACCGGCCACTCCTTCACCGCGGCGGCCGCCACGGACGGCCTGCTGATCCGCCCGGAGCGGCTCACCGGCCTCCGCTCGGCCGACCTGACGGCCGGGACCGTGACCGTGGCCGCGGGCACCACGATCCGGCAGCTGAACCAGGCGCTGTCCGCACGCGGCCTGTCGCTGGCCAACATGGGCGACATCATGGAGCAGACCGTCTCCGGGGCGGTCAGCACCGGCACCCACGGCACGGGCCGCGACTCGGCGTCGCTCGCCGCCCAGATCAGGGGTCTGGAGCTGGTGACGGCGGACGGCTCGGTGCTCACCTGCTCCGCGCGCGAGAACCCGGAGATCTTCGCGGCCGCCCGGCTGGGGCTGGGCGCGCTGGGAGTGATCACCGCGATCACCTTCGCGGTGGAGCCGGAGTTCCTGCTGTGGGCCCGCGAGGAACCGATGCCCTTCGACCGGGTGACCTCCGAATTCGATCAGCTCGTCGCCGAGAACGAACACTTCGAGTTCTACTGGTTCCCGCACACCAGCGGCTGCGCCACCAAGCGCAACAACCGCAGCCCGGGGCCTGCGGCACCGCTCGGCCGGGTCGGCGCCTGGGTGGAGGACGAGCTGATAGCGAACGGCCTCTTCCAAGCCGTGTGTTCGGTGGGCCGGACGGTGCCCGCCGCCGTCCCCGGCATCGCCAGAGTCGCGAGCCGCGCCCTGTCGGCCCGTTCGTACACCGACGTCGCGTACAAGGTCTTCACCAGCCCGCGCCGGGTCCGCTTCCTGGAGATGGAGTACGCCCTGCCGCGCGAGGCCGCGGTGGCGGCGCTGCGCGAACTGCGGGCCATGGTGGAACGGTCGGGGTTCCGGATCAGCTTCCCGGTGGAGGTACGGACCGCGCCCGCCGACGACATCCCACTGTCCACGGCGTACGGGCGGGACACGGCGTACATCGCGGTGCACATGTACCGCGGCACTCCGTACCGGGCCTTTTTCACCGCGGCCGAGCGGATCATGACGTCCCATGGGGGACGCCCGCACTGGGGGAAGCTGCACGGCAGGGACGCGGAGTACCTGGCCAGTGTGTATCCGCGCTTCGCGGAGTTCACGGCGCTGCGGGACCGGCTGGATCCCGGGCGCGTCTTCGGCAACACCTATCTGCGGCGCGTCCTGGGGGCGTAGGCGCCGCCCGCGTCCGGGGCGAGCGCGTGTCCCCGGGCGCGAAAACGCCGGGTGGCCGTTTCGTCCGGCCGCCCGGCGTTCGAGAGCGCGACGCGCGCTGCGGACGTGCGCTACGAGAGCGTGCCCTGGGTGACCGAGCCGGTGCCGGCCGCCGCGTTCTGGCCCTGCGGCGGCTTGGGGTCGGTCTGGCCGCCGGTGGTGCCCTGACCGCCGGTGGTGGTGCCGCCCTGGCCGCCGGTACCGCCCTTGCCGCCGTCGGGCGTCCCGGAGGGGTGGGCCGGGTCCGGCGTCGGACCGGTCGACGAGCCGCCGGTCGTGCCGCCCGTGCCGGTCGAGGGCGTCGGGGTCGGCGTCGGCTTGTCCCCACTGCCGCCCTGGTGGGAGGCGCCGGGGTCCGGCGTCGAGCCGTTGTCGCCGCCCTTGCCCCGCTCCCGGCCGCCGTCCTGCGACGCGCCGGGGTCGGGGACCTGCGAGGGCTGCTGGTCCTGCTTCTTCTCCGACTTCCCGCCGCCGCCCCGGACCAGCTGGCTGAACGTCGTCGAGTCCTTGTCGCCGTCCGCGCTCTTGCCATTGACCAGCTCGACCGCGGTGACGGTGCCCATGGCGAGCGCGAAGACCGCGCCCGCGGCGAGCACCGGACGCTTCCAGCCCCGCAGCCGGGTGCCCTGCGTGGCACCTGTCGTGTACTCGTCGCTGAACCCGGCGTTGCCGAACCCGGCGTTGTGTTCATCGGAGTACGCGCCGGCGTGTGGAGCGACATGCGCGCCCGCGTGCGGACCGGACTGCCCCGGCGCGTGGTTCGCCCCGTGCAACAGCTGCGTCGCATCCTCGACGGGCAGCGCCCGGGTCGCGTCGCCGCCGGGCAGCACCTGCGTCGCGTCGACCTGCCCGAGCAGCTGGGTGCGGGCCGCGTCCGGCGTGCCGTCCGCGCCGAGGCGGCCCACGGCCCGCCCGGCGTCCCGCACCGGGACCTGGCGCAGCTTCGGCTGGGCCGCCTGCACCGTCACCTCGCGCAGTTGCTCACCCGTACGCCGGAACAGGTGCTGGAAAATCGTGCCGCCCGACGTGGCCACGACACTCACCACGCCGGCGCCGAGAACGGTGCCGTACACCCCCAGCTTGCCCGCGAGCAGTGCGGCCACGACCGCCGCCAGCGCACTTCCGGCGACCTGGGCGAGGCTCAACTCCAGACCCTTTTTCTTCGGGTCTTTCTTCAGTTTTGCCTCGCTTTCGCCTTTCGCGTCCATCTCCCGCCTCTGTGTAGCCTTCGATCCCCTTGCGACTAGAAGGGACATTCGAGCGTAACGAACAGTTCCGATTCGGGCGATTGTGTGAACCTCGACACCCGTACGGCGGGCGCCCGCCCCGGTGGCCTGGATCAACTCCCTTCTCTTGCGTGAACTTCGATGGCGCGCCGATCCACCCCCCGTGGCCCGAATGGAGTACTGTGGCGAGCCCTGGCCCCGGTGTCCCGTCCGGCCGCCCGGACCCAAACGGGAGGGGCCAGGCGGCTCTCGCCCCGTCAACTCGGCAATGTTGTGGCAGGCTGCACCCGGGCAGGCCACACTCGACTAGCGGAAGCAGCGACGCAGGTGACGTCGGCAGGCACCACCCGGGAGGTCCCCATGCCCGAACTGCGTGTCGTGGCCGTCTCCAACGACGGCACACGGCTGGTGCTCAAGGCTGCGGACAGCACGGAGTACACCCTCCCCATTGACGAACGGCTGCGCGCCGCGGTGCGCAACGACCGTGCTCGCCTGGGGCAGATCGAGATCGAGGTGGAGAGCCATCTCCGCCCCCGCGACATCCAGGCGCGCATACGGGCGGGTGCCTCCGCCGAGGAGGTCGCGCAGCTCGCCGGCATCCCCGTGGAACGGGTCCGCAGGTTCGAGGGCCCGGTGCTCGCCGAGCGCGCCTTCATGGCCGAACGCGCCCGCAAGACGCCCGTGCGCCGCCCCGGCGAGAACAGCGGCCCGCCGCTGGGCGAGTCGGTCGCGGAGCGGCTGGTGCTGCGCGGTGCCGAGAAGGACAGCTCCCAGTGGGACTCGTGGCGCCGCGACGACGGCACGTGGGAGGTGCTGCTCGTTTACCGGGCGGCAGGTGAGCCACGTGCGGCGAGCTGGACGTTCGACCCGCCGAGGCGGATCGTTCAGGCGATGGACGACGAGGCGCGGGCGCTCATCGGCGAGACCGACGACACGCCCGAGCCGAGCTTTCCTTTCGTGCCGCGCATCGCCCGGCTGCCGCGCGACCGGCCGCTGGACCGGAGCCTGGACCGGCAGCCGCCCCCGCCGTCGCCCGACGCGGACGCCGACGCCCCCGCGGAGGACACCGGCAAGGAGCGGGACTCCCTGACGAGCCTGCTGGAGGCCGTGCCCAGCTTCCGGGGCGACATGGTCGTGCCCGAGCCGCCTTCGGTGGCGCCGCCGGGCGAGGAGCCCGGTGAGGAGCCGGAGGCCGTGGAGCCTCCGGCCGCCAGCGCGGGTGCGGGTGCCGCGTACGCGGACGTGCTGATGCCGCGTTCCGTGGCCGGTCACCGCGACCGGCTCACCGGGACGACGGACCGTCAGGCCGAGGCGGACGGCGTCCGGCCCGGCCGTCGGGCCGCGGTGCCGAGCTGGGACGAGATCGTCTTCGGCACCCGGCGCAAGAAACAGGAGTGACGCGGCAGGGCAGCGGAATCGACCGCCCGTCAACCCCGGTCACCGGGGTTGCCCGGCACCGCATCGTCGAGGACCCGGCCGACGTCGAGCGGTTCGCCGCCGAGGGCGCCGGATT
>NZ_JBSFWT010000118.1:0-17932 GCF_053594975.1 Streptomyces sp. NPDC002537 | reverse complement strand
GTCCGGCTGTCCCGCCGTTCGCTGCCTGCGGCGGGGGCGGCCTGCGGCCGCGTCCTCAAACGCCGGACGGGCTGAATTCAGCCCGTCCGGCGTTGCGGGAAGGTGCGGGGTGGGCCGGGGCGTGTCCTCCGGGCCGGGGGTCCGTACCGCGGTGCCATTACCGTCGGGCGCATTGGGCACCCCGCTCCGGCACCGCGGTCCGGACCCCCACCCTCCGGCCCCACCCCTCCGCCGGATTTCCGGCTGTCGGGGCAAAAAGGTACGGGCGGCGGCTCGTGGCCGTCGCCCGTACGGAAGTTGCCGTCCGCTGCGGAGTTTCTATGAGCGCCGGGTGGGACGTCCTCGACGGCGCCGTCCTGACAGGCGGCACACCGGAGGAAGCCTTCCCACGCCGGAACGCGGCCGCCTTCCCCAACGGCCGCGTAGCGTTATGTCCCGGCGGTGACTACCGCTCCTCGTCCTTCGGCGGCTGGTTGCCGAGCTGCTCGTTGAGCTTCTGCTGCACCGTGTCGGTCTGGCTCTGGTACTTGTTGCCGGTCTTCGCGTCGAACACGTCTCCGGCCTTCTCGATCCCCTGCTGCGCCTGGTCCTCGTGGCCCTTGAGCAGGCCCTTGAGCTTGTCGAGCATGGACATGGCTGTCCTCCTCTGGGAACGCCTGACGCTCCCAGGATCTCCGCATTCCGCCCGGCCCGCATCCTCGGCGACCGGCGTGCCGGGGGCCCCGGGACGGCGCACGGGCCCTTGGCGGGCGTGCGCGCGGGTCAGCCGGTGCTCGTGTAGCCGCAGTTCCAGCACTTGTACACACCGTTGCCCATCTGCTGCATCATGTTCTGGCAGTTCGGACAGGCCAGGGCCAGCGGGGTCATGGGGCGGCGGCGTTCAAGCCTCTGGGGCAGCCGGGGCAGACGCCGCGGACGACCACCGGTGAGGTGGCATCGCCGGGGCTCTCCGCCACGACGACCACCCGCAGCTGGTGGTGGCAGTGCGGGCAGCGCTCGTACTCCCGGCCCTGGTCGCCGATCGCAGCGGCGAGGATGCGTTCGAGCGAGTCGCCGTCGTCCATGGTGCACATGTCCTGTCTCCACGGGATCCCCTCCTCGGGTACTACGTACCCGCCCCAGCGCTGCCCAACTCCGCCGTAGATCCCCTGGTTACGCCCTGCCCGGCACCCCGGCGACCTGTGTGCCGATGTCCGGGGCCGCGCCTACCGTTCCCCCGCCTCACCCCGGGGCTGCGCCCGGACGTGCATGCGTTCCCCCTGGGGGCCGAAGAGGCTGAGGATCTCCACCGGGGCCTTCCCCGTACTGCCGAACCAGTGCGGCAGCCGGGTGTCGAACTCCGCCGCCTCGCCCTCCTTGAGGACGAGGTCGTGGTCGGCGAGCCTCAGCCGCAGGGTGCCGCTGAGGACGTACAGCCACTCGTAGCCCTCGTGCGTGCGCAGGTCGGGGGTGCTGCGCGTGGGGCCCATGACCATCTTGAACGCCTGGAGGCCGCCGGGCTGCTGGGTCAGCGGGACGACCGTCGAGTCGCCGCGCCGGACCGGCTTCAGCCGTACCCGGGGGTCGCCGACCGGCGGCGCGCCGACCAGCTCGTCCAGCGGCACCTGGTGGGCGTGCGCGATCGGCAGCAGCAGTTCCAGGCTCGGCTTGCGCAGTCCCGACTCCAGCCGGGACAGCGTACTGACCGAGATGCCGGTCGCCTCCGACAGCGCCGCGAGCGTGCACTTCCGCCGCTGACGGATGCGTTTGAGCCGCGGTCCGACCGCGGCGAGCACTTCTTCCATCCCGCTATTGCAGAAACGGCAACAAGGTTTGTCAATCGACCCGGCCGGGGCGGACCCTCGGTCTTCGAAGAAGAGCTGAGGGAGCACACGCGATGAACGACTTCGACTGGGCCGCGATGGCCGACATGCTGGAGCTCGAAGGTGAGACGCACGCGCCTTATGTCCGCCAGGCCCTCGACGAGCTGGGGCACCTGGCCCCGCGGCGGGTCCTCGACATCGGCAGCGGCCCCGGCGTCGCGGCCTGCCGGCTGGCGGAGACCTTCCCGCAGGCCGACGTCACGGCCGTGGACGGGACACCGGAACTGCTGGCCCGTGCCGAGGAGCGGGCCGCACGGCTCGGCGTACGGCTGCGGACCCGGGTGGCCGAATTCCCCGCCGGGCTCGCCGACTTGGAACCCGCCGACCTGGTGTGGTCCGCGCAGGTCGTGCACCACGTCGGCGACCAGCAGGACGCGCTCGACCGCCTGGCCGGGCTGCTCGATCCGGGCGGCACCCTGGCCCTCGTCGAGGGCGGCCTGCCGGCCCGCTTCCTGCCCCGCGACCCGGGCGTCGGCCGCCCCGGCCTCCAGGACCGCGTGGACGCGGTCATGTCGGCCCGCTTCACCCGCATGCGCACGGAACTCCCCGGCTCGGTGGCGACGACCGAGGACTGGCCCGCGATGCTGCGCACGGCGGGCCTCACGCAGGTCCGCAGCAAGACCTTCCTGGTGGACCACCCGGCACCTCTGGCCGACGGCCCGCGCCGGGCGGTACGCGGCATCCTGGAACGGCAGCGGCACGTCCTCGCCGAACTCCTCGACCCGGACGACGCGGCCACCCTGGACCGCCTCCTCGACCCCACCGACCCGGCGGGCGTGGACCACCGCCCGGACCTCTTCCTGCTGACGGCGAAGACGGTGCATTTCGGGGTCCGCGCGGAGAACTGAACCGATACGGCAACCGGCCCGGGAAGAATCGCGGTTGCCCCTCCCCGGGCCGGCTGTCCGCCGCGTCAGCCCTGCTCGTCGAAGAGTGCCTCGGCACTGGACACGGTGAAGGCCCGATCCAGCCAGCGCTCCAGGGTGTCGAGGTCGGAGCAGTTGGAGATACGCTCACGAATCTCCGGGGAGACGGCGATGTCCCGGTTCCTCAGCAGGCGCAACACCATCAGCGCACGCTCCCAAGCCCGTCCCTGGGTCAGTCCTTCGGCCAGCCCCTCCACCCGTCCCTCGGCTCGCCCCTCGAACCGCCCCTCGGCCCGCCCCTTCGCCTCGCCTTCGAGGAGTGCCTGCTCGATCATGGTGCCGCGGCCGGGGAAGTAGGTACGGATGGGCATCAGTTTCCTCCAGGTCTCTCCCGCCCGGGAGTTCCCCAGGCCGATCTCCAACAGTTCGGAGTAGTACGCCGATGTCTCCGGGGCGGCCGTTGCCAAGGCGCGGGCCAGTGCGTCCAGTATGGCCGGGGCTTCCTGGCTGCTGCCATGTGTCATGGCGGAGAACGTCGCCATGGTCAGGTCCTCGGCGGCTTCCTCCTGGTCGATGATCAGGGGGACGTTCCCGGGCCCCAGGACCAGCGGATGCACCGACAGTGAAGTCCAGGCCTCGACGCCGAGCCGGAACGGACCTGCCGCCCAGTCCGCGGTCTTCTTGTCCTGGCACACCACGAGGAGCAGCACGGGGCAGGCGTACTTCGCCTTCAGGAAGGACATGTAGTACGCCCAACTGACGGCCTTGTCCGGGTCCTGGCGTCCCTGTGCCTCGATGGCGAGCAGGAACCCGTCCCCGCCGCCTCCGTCATCGTCGTCGACCGGCTCGATGCGCAGCACGCTGTCCACGCGCCGCTCCAGCGGTCTGATCTCCGTGACGTCCGCTGTGAGGACCTCGACGGTGGCCTTGGCGGGCAACGGTACGCCCAGCAGCCGGAAGACGGGGCTGAGCAGCTCCGGCCGTTCCTGGAATATCCGGTGTGACGCCTCATGGCGTGAAGTGACCATGAGGCGAAGTTAGGAACATGAACGGAGGTTCGTCCGACTCTCAGTGCATGTTCACCCGTTCGAGAGAGCCGAATCGCTCACCCGTTCCACAAAGAAAGAGGGCCGCCCCAAAGGGGCGGCCCTCCTCGATCACACCCGACGCGTCGGCGTCAGACGTTCACCCCGAAGTCCTGCGCGATGCCGACCAGGCCCGACGCGTAGCCCTGGCCCACCGCGCGGAACTTCCACTCCGCGCCGTTGCGGTAGAGCTCGCCGAAGACCATGGCGGTCTCGGTGGCGGCGTCCTCGCTGAGGTCGTAGCGGGCGATCTCCGTGCCGCCCGCCTGGTTGACGATGCGGATGTACGCGTTGCGGACCTGGCCGAAGTTCTGGCCGCGGTTCCCGGCGTCGTAGATGGAGACGGGGAAGACGATCTTGTCGACGTCGGCCGGCAGCGCGGCGAGGTTGACGTTGATCTGCTCGTCGTCGCCGTCGCCCTGGCCGGTGGTGTTGTCGCCGGTGTGGACGATGGACTGGTCCGGCGTCGACTTGTTGTTGAAGAAGACGAAGTGGGCGTCGGAGTAGACCTTGCCCGAGGGGTTCACGGCTATCGCGCTCGCGTCGAGGTCGAAGTCCGTGCCCGTGGTGGTGCGGACGTCCCAGCCGAGGCCGACCGTGACGGCCGTCAGGCCCGGGGCCTCCTTGGTGAGGGAGACGTTACCGCCCTTGGACAGGCTTACAGCCATGGGATGGGTCCCTTTCTGGTGGAAACACTGCGACGGCGACGCCGGGTCGCCGTCACCCTTGATAACGCCATCCGCAGGGCACCGAGTTCCGCTTCGCTTTACTTTCTTTGCCAATCCCTGATGGCGGTCCCTGACGGCGCGCCAACGCCGTGCCATCCGTCGCAAAACGAGGTGACGGCCCCCGCCCCGGCGCGGGATCATGGGGGACATGTCCGGTCCCCACGTCATCCGCGGCTCCGTCTCCCTCCCCGAGGCGGAGCTCATGTGGCGTTTCTCGCGCTCCTCGGGCCCCGGTGGCCAGCACGTCAACACCAGCGACAGCCAGGTCGAGCTCCGCTTCGACCTCGCCGCCACCGACGCGCTGCCGCCCGTGTGGAAGGAGCGCGCCCTCGCCAGGCTCGCGGGGCGGCTCGTCGACGGCGTGGTGACCGTACGGGCATCGGAGCACCGTTCCCAGTGGCGCAACCGCGAGACCGCCGCCGTCCGGCTGGCCGCGCTCCTCGCCGAGGCGACCGCGCCGCCGCCCCGGCCGCGCCGCCCCACGAAGATTCCGCGCGGCATCAATGAGCGGCGGCTGCGGGAGAAGAAGCAGCGTGGTGACACCAAGCGCGGGCGTTCCGGGCGGGATTGGGGCTGAGTCCGGATTGAGGCTGAGCCCGGATCGGGGCTGAGTCCGGATCGGGGCTGAGCCCCGCCGTGGTCAGCCCAGCTTCCGGTAACGCCCCTTGAAATACGTCAGCGGGCCGCTCTCCGTGCTCGGCGCCTCCGCCGTCAGCACCCGCCCGATCACCAGCGTGTGGTCCCCCGCCTCGACCCGCTGCTCCGTCCGGCATTCCAGTACGGCCAGCGCGCCGCGCACCAGCGGGGCGCCCGTCGCCTCACCGCGTTCGTGGGGGACGTCCTCGAAGAGCAGGCGGTCGCTGATGCGGCCCTTCATCGCGAACCGGCCCGCGGTCTGACGCTGGTCCTCCGAGAGCACGGAAACCGCCCACAGGGGCTGCCGCGCCAGGAGGTCGTCCATCCGGGAGTCGTTGCGGACGCTCACCATCACCAGCGGCGGTTCGAGGGAGACGGACAGGAACGCGGTCGCCGTCATGCCGACGTCCTCACCGCGCGGCCCGTCGTCCGGGTCGTGGGCGGTCACCAGCACCACACCGGCGGCGAGCCGGGCGAGGGCGGCACGGAATTCATCGGCGCTCACCCCCTCAGCATGGGGTATGGCGGTCTCGTGGGGCGAAGTCGTCTGCAACACGCTGAGCACGCTAGCCCCCGCGCGCCTCCGTCGCATCGGGCTGCGGGACCAGCCGGGTCCCGGCCGGGTCCTAGGTCGGAAGTACGCCGCGGCCTACCCTTACCGAAACATCCGGACGCTTGCGCTCCGCGACCGTTTCACGCCAATGCGTGGCCGAATGCGCGACGGATGTCATCCGAGGCTCTTTGAAAGGCGTCCATATGGGAGCCGTATGAGTTTCGGATTTGCGTTCACGAAGCATAGGAGCACGCTCGGACGCCAGTAGCCGGACTTCATCACGCAATGTGACATGAGTCACAGAGGGCGCTAATTGTTGACCCTGTGTACCGAGTGGTCAGCTCGCTGTGATTCAGTGGCCGTGATAAACGGACGAACAAGAAGCCTGGAGTTGCTGTCGAGGTCTCGGGGGAGAGCGAAGATGGAGACCGAGTCGGAGCCGTACGTCCGCCTTGCGACCTTGCGGGGATTGCATCAGGTGGTTGCCGATCTGAACACGGCACGGAGCCTCGCGGACACCTTGCAGACCGTCGCCGACGGCATCATCGCCGGACTCGGCTATGAGCTTTCGGCGGTCAATCTCGTACGGCCGGACGGCGATCTCGTCGTGGCCGCCGTCGCGGGCAGCGCACACGCCGAGGCTCTGATGGCGGGCCGGGTCGGCTCGCGGGTGTCCTGGGAGCGCCGGCTCTCGATGGCCGACCAGTGGGGCTCGCTGCGCTTCATCCCGTACACCGAGGGCTGGGTCCTCGACGACGACGACGTGCCCCAGTGGCACACCGCCGGACCCGCCCCGCGCTTCCCGGACGAGTGGCACCCCATGGACCGCCTCTTCGCCCCCATGTACACCGCGGGCACCGCCGGCGGCGAGCTTCTCGGCGTCATCTCCGTCGATAAACCGCGCAACGGCCGCCGCCCGGGGGCCTGGGGCCGCGAGGCGCTCCAGATGTATGCGTTCCAGGCCGCAATTGCGATCAGTAACGCTCGGCTTCGCGCAAACATGCAGCGGGCACTGGTCCGGCTGGAACGCGAACAGCAGGCGCTGCGCGCGAGTGAGGAAAGCTTCCGCCAGGCCTTCGAATACGCGCCGAGCGGCATGGCCATCGCCGAGATGGGCGGCGACCAGCACGGCCGCCTGCACCGCACCAACGACGCGCTCTGTCGACTCCTCGGCAGATCGGCCTCCCAGATGCGCCGCTACTCCTTCTCCGACCTGGTGCACCCCGAGGACATCGGCACCCTGCTGCGCACCTCCGCCGAGGGCGGCCGGGCCGAACTGCGCCTCGCCCGCCGCGACGGCAGCTACGTCTGGGTGTCCCTGCGCAACTCCGTGGTGGCCGACGCCGCCGACGGCCCGCGCTATCTCCTCACCCACGTCGAGGACATCGAGGAGCGCAAGCGCCACGAGCTCCAACTCGCCCACCGCGCCAGCCACGACTCCCTGACCGGCCTGCCCAACAGCGCCGAACTGCGCGCCCGCCTCAGCAGCCGGCTGTGCGGCATCCCCGCCGACGCCGAGGAGCACGGCGCGGCCGCCGCGGCCCCGTACGGCTCGCTCGACGGCTTCGACGAGGTGGAGAGCGCGGCGTACGGGCAGTACGGGCACGGCTTCGGCACCGACCTGGGGCCGGACTACGGGCCCGAGTTCGCCGCCGACTACGGGCCGGACTTCGCGCCCGACACCGCCACCGGCGAATTCGGCGCGGAGCACAGCGGCGTCGGCTGCGCCCACGTCCACGCGGTCGCGCCCGACGAGGACGCGGAGGACGACGGCACCAAGGGCCTGGCCGTGCTCTTCTGCGACCTCGACGGCTTCAAGGCCATCAACGACAGGTTCGGGCACCACACCGGGGACGCGGTCCTCATCGAGGTGGCCCGGCGGCTGACCAACGGGGTGCGCGAGGGCGACACCGTCGCACGGCTCGGCGGCGACGAGTTCGTCGTCCTCGCCGACGGGCTGACCCAGGCCGACGCCGAGGACCTCGCGGTCCGGCTGCGCAACGCGATCGTCCCGCCGATAAGGGTCGACGGCCGGGCCGTACGGGTCGGGGCGAGCTTCGGCATCAGCTGGGCGGGCTGCGGAATGTCGGCCGACGAGGTGCTGCGCTCCGCGGACCAGCGCATGTATGTCGAAAAGCGGTCACGCGCCAAGGCGGGGCGGCGGGCGGGCTGAGGTCCGTACCACGGCGTGGTACCGCCCTGTCGGGGTAGGCTGCGCCGATGCGGCACCGCGCCGCCGACCGCGAGACAACGTTGAATTTTGGCCATCCGGACCGTGTGACTTCTCCGGGCCGCCCCGGCTCGGCAGCGGCGGTCCGGGACGCGTACGCACGTGGGCGTCGATGGGCACACCAGGTTGGGAGTGACAGGGGATGACGGCCGGGAACAACGGCACGGGAACGCCGGAGAACGACGACCCGTTCGCGCACCTGTACCGCTCGGAGGGCGGTGACGGGAACACCCAGAGCGGCCCGGCCGCACCCCAGCCCGGCGTCCCCCGCACGTCCCACCACCAGGTCCGCACGGTCGGTTCGCGCCAGTACGGGCACCAGAACCAGCAGCAGAACCAGACGTACGGCGGTCAGCAGCCCCCGCACTACGCGGCCCCCGAGACCCTCCCCGGCGGCGCCCCCCGCCAGCCCGGCCCGCCGGCCCCCGGCACGGGCCACGGCGGCGGCCAGCGTCCGAAGCGGCGCGGTCTGCTCGTGGCCGCGATAGCCGTGGTCGTGGTCGTGGCGGGTGGTATCGGCGTCGCGATGCTCAACAACAGCGGCGACAGCAAGATGGACTCGAATACCAGCGCGGACGGCGGCGGCGACAAGTCGAAGCCGGAGCCCAGCGCCAAGTCCAAGGAGCCGGACCAGAAGCCGTCCCCTAGCAGCTCCTCGGCGGCCGGACTCCTCAGCAGGGACGCGGCGAGCCTGCGACTTCTCGGCGGCGCGGGCACCGAGACGAAGGTGGCGGGCGCCAAGTCCGTCGGCGGCGTGTACGTGAAGGGTCTGGATCAGCAGGGCGCGGGTGTCGACTGGGCGATAGAGATCCCGGACGGTGGCGAGTACCGGCTCTACCTCTCCTACGGTGTCCCCGGCAAGGACGCCAATCTCTCGGTAACCGTCAACGACCAGCGCAATTCGCTGCCGATAAAGCTCGACAACCACGGCAATACGAACGCCGGCGAGTGGTCGAGCAACTGGATGAAGACCTGGACCCGCGTCGACCTCAAGCCGGGTACGAACCACATCAAGGTCTCCTGCGAGGCGGGCAACGCCTGCGACGGCCACCTTGACCAGGTCTGGATCACGACGCCGCCCAAGTAGTCGCGGAACATATGACGCAAAAAGGCCCCCGCTCGGGCACGAGGTGATCCGAGCGGGGGCCTTGGTGTTCTTCGGCGAGGTGCCGACTCCGAGGCGTGCCGCCTCCTGGCCCGGTTTCCTGTTCTCTCAAGTGTCGCGTCTTGACCCTCGGGTCACGGGCTCGGGAGCATCGAGCAGGACGTCACCACGGACCGCAGAACAGGGGGTACAGCGTGGCACTGACACGGTTGGTCGGCGAGTGCGAGAAAGGGACCTGCCCGCAGGTCTTCGCCGTTGACGGTACTGATGACGCGATAGTCCAGGGCTTCAAGGTGGAGGACCCGGAGGCGCTCGATGTCATGCGGCTTCCGGTGAACGAGACGGCCGTACGCATCCCCATGTCGCTGCTTCGGAGGCTGGCCCGTGAACATCTCGCCTGACGAGTTCGAGAAGCTCTTCACGGACTTCCGGCGGGAGGCGTTCAGGCTGGAGACCCTCGACGACTACAGCGGTTCCTCCGACCCCGAAAGCCTGCGGGCGTTTCTCGCGGGGGAACGCCAACCGGCGGACTACAACCAGCAATGGGCCGACGAGGTACGTGCCAATGTCGACGCCGGAAAGCGCATGTACCGCGTGCACATCCTGTCCCGCCCACTCACGGACTATCTGAGGTTCGAGTTGGGATGGGGCTACCGCAAGAACGCGGAATCCGGTGAGGAGTTCTTCATCCTCGACACCACCGAGCAGCCCAACCCGCTGGCGGGCGTACCCGACTTCTGGATGTTCGACGAATCCTCCACGGTCTCCATGAACTATGGCGAGGGTGGCGAGTTCCTCGGTGCCGAGCTGCACTCCGAGGTGTCGGAGTGGCAGGAGTTCCGGGATATCGCCCTGGCCCGCTCCGTGCCCTTCCGCGAGTGGTGGGAGCGGTACGGAACAGGGTGAACCCGACGGATCTCGGACGGGCGCTGCGGGAACTGCGTGAGGCCAGCGGAAAGCAGGCCAAAGTGGTTGCCCGCAGCGCTGCCATGTCTCCGAGCAAGCTGAGCAAGATCGAGAACGGCGTTCTGCCGCCCAGCGTCATCGACGTCGAGCGCGTCCTGGCGGCCTTGGAAGTTTCCGAGGAGGTCAAGAGTCGGCTCGCCGAGGTGGCGAGGCAGGTTGCCACGGAGGCCACAGCGTGGCGTATCTACCATCGGTCCGGGCTCCACAAGCACCAGGATGCCCTCGGCGCCGTCGAGGCCCGGACATCTCTCATGCGGCTCTTCCAGCCGTCATGCGTTCCCGGCCTGCTCCAGACGCCGGAGTATGTGCGAGGAATCCTCCGCAATCGCGACCTGACGGATGACGCCCTGGAGAAGATGATCGGGGCGCGCCTGCGCCGACAGGAAGTGCTCTTCGACAGAGAGCGGTCGTTCCGGTTTCTGATCACAGAGTCTGTTCTGAGGTGGAGGCTCATCCCGGCGCCGATGATGGCGGCGCAGTTGGACCGGATCGTCACGATGTCGAGAATGCCCAACATCGTTGTCGGTGTAGTTCCGTTGTCGGCTGCGATGCCGGGTCTTCCCACCTCATCGTTTGCGCTCTTCGATACCCGCCTGGCCATCATCGAGATTCCACATGCGGAGATCACCACCAGTGAGATGCGGGACCTCGAACTGTATGCGGCCAAGTTCGAGAGCTTTGAGCAGGTGGCTGTTTACGGCGAAGACATGCGCGCCTTCGCCTCCGGTATCCGGGACGACTTCTTGAGCGAACGGGAAACGTTCTAGAGCGACTTGGTTCATGGCGTCACGATGGGAAGGTGACCGCGGACACCATGGAGAAGCCGGCCCCATGGGTGTCCGCTCCCTCTCCCAGGAAGGTTCGCCATGACTGACCTGTACGGGCTCGACATCGAGGGCGCCCGGTTCGCCAAGGCCTGCGGCGGCAATACGCATCCGGACGGTGAGTCCTGCGTGACTCTCGCGCGGATCGGCGAGGGCGTGTGGGCGATGGGTGACAGTAAGCGGCCGCACGCCGAGCCGCTGAGGTTCACCACCGCCGAGTTGGGCGCGGCGGGCATCGACCCGAGCCGCTTCGGCCTTTCGGCCTGACCCTCATTCGTACCGCGGCTCCCGTTCTCCCCATTCGTGGGAGCGCGGGAGCCGCTTCATCCTGCGCGGAACGGGGCGTGCCTTGCACTTTCACGGCTATCTGTGGACCGGCGACAAAGCGGTTTTCGACAAGGAGAGCGTCCGCCGCCCGCCTTCGCCGGTGGAACCGGCTGCCACCAGTCCCGCGGATGTGGTGGAGCGGTACCGCGAAGCGGTCGCGGAGTGGCGGACCGCTGGTGTCCCTCCTCTGGAGACGGCGTACTGGCTGATGAAACCCGGCTCGTTGATCCGGGGAACCTGGGATTACCCGGACGCGGCTGCCCAGTGGCTGGGCGGGCGTATGGCGGAGTACGCACCGCGCTTCGCCTCGTCGGCCGACCGGGACGCGGGACGCCTCGCGCGGCGGATTTCATGGGCCGAGGACACGCTTCGGTGGGGCGGGGACGTCTGTCTCGGCTATTACCTTGGGCGGCCGCATTTCCTGAGTCTCTCGGTGACGGCGTGCTCGCCGAACCGGGCAGTTCCTGAACTCCCTTGCCCTGTCAGTGGGTGAGGGTGGCGATGACCTGACGGGACTTGCGGTCCGGCGCCTGCTCCGGCCCGGCGTACTGTGGTTGCACGCGTTCGGCTCTCCCGATGGGTGGGGACATGGCGGCAACGACACTTGGGGACCGGCTGGGTGAGCTGCGCGTGCGGCGTGGGCTGACTCAGGAGTCGTTGGCCGAGAAGGCGCGGCTCAGTGTCGACACCGTGCGGAAGCTGGAGCAGAACCAGCGGTTCACGGCGCGGATGGGCACGTTGAACAGCCTCGCCCGCGCCTTGGACGTCGAGACGTCGGCGCTGCTCGGGCCGCCCGCCGTGCTGGAGTCGGCCGGTAGCCAGGAGCCGCCGAGCATCCTCGCGCTCCGGCAGGCGGTCACTCCTCTGTCGGGGTTCCCCGGGTTCGGAGCCGAGGAAGATGTCGATCCTCCGACCGTGGCGCAGTTGCGTGACAGCATCCGCAGTACTGAAATCATTCGCCGCTGTGGCGAGTTGACGAAGATCACGGCATTGCTGCCGACGCTCTTGGCCGATGCGCGTGCGGCGGTGCGGCAGTACGGCGGCGCGGACCGCGCGGCCTCGTACGCGGTGCTGGCCGAGGCGTATCAGGTGGCCGCCACCACGTTGACCGCCTTCGGCAAGGAGGACGCCGCGTACACCGCACTGGAGCGGTCGATGGAGGCCGCGGCGCTGTCCGACGACCCCCGGCTGGAGGTCATCGGCGTCTCCACCTTGTCGTGGATCTTCACCAAACAGGGGCGCATCGCGGACGCCGAACGGGCGGCCGTACGGCTGGCGGAGCGCATCGAGCCGGGGTTCCGGTCGGCGCCGGTCGACCTGGCTCTCTGGGGGATTCTGCTGTTGCGCGGGGCGACGGCTGCCGTACGGGCGGAGCGGGGCGATACGGCCGAGGAGTTGCTGTCCTTGGCCACCGCGGCGGCAGCCCGGATCGGCGTGGACCGGATCGACTACGCGACCCCCTTCGGACCCACGAACGTCGGCGTCGCGACGGTGAACGCCTTTGTCGACATGGGTAAACCCGACAAAGCGCTGCGGCACGCCGAACGCATCCCCGGCCTCACGTCCCTGCCGCCCACGTGGCTCGCACGCCACTATCTCGACCGTGCGCAGGCGTATGCGGAGGTGCGCCGTGACCCTGAAGCCACCCGCGCGCTGCTGGCGGCCGAACGCGTCGCCCCGGAGTGGATGCGCTATCACGCGTCGTCCCGGCATCTCGTGGCAGAACTGCGCGGTCGCGAGATGCGCCGCACGTCACCCATCAAGGACCTCGCGCTCCGGCTGGAGATCGATGGGAGGTAGGACGCCGTGTCCTACTGAATCGGACGACTCGCACGCCCTGTCCCTGGGATGGGAGCGCGCCCAGCCGCATGGTCTACGTCATGCAATACACCACACGTCCCGCCGTCGCGCACGCGTCCGCGGGGCCCTCTGCGATCGTCAAGGGTGACCCGAAGAGTTGCCCCGCATGTATCTGGCTGGACGATGCCCGCACCCGGGCGTGGATCAGGCGGGATACAGCGGCGCAGCGTGCTTACGCCGAGCAGGCGGTGCAGCACTACTACGCGGCGCACTGGGTGAGCCCATGAGCGCGTGTTGTCTGGCCTGTTCGAGGATTCTGCTCGCGCGGGCGGTGGCCCGGAGGGAAGGGGCGGTGGCGAGAGTCGATGCGCTCACCTCGGAGTTGCTTCGGCATCGGGAGAGCTGTTCCGGAGGAAGTGTGTCACCGTCTCCGCCATCGCCTCCCGCGCAGGGGTCAGGTACTTCCGGGGGTCCACCGCTGACGGGTGCGCCTCAAGGAAGGCGCGGACCGCTCCCGTGAAGGCCGTGTTCAGGGCCGTGCCCACGTTGATTTTGGTCATGCCTGCTGTGACCGCTCGGCGGAGTTCGTGGTCCGGGACGCCTGACGAGCCGTGGAGGACGAGGGGGACCGGGACGGCGTTCCGTAGAGTGGCGATCAGTGCGTGGTCCAGCGTCGCCGTCCGGGTCGACATCGCGTGGGTGCTGCCCACCGCCACGGCCAGGGCGTCGACGCCGGTGTCGGATACGTACGCCGCCGCTTCGGCCGGGTCCGTGCGGACGCCGGCCGTGTGGGCGTCGCCCGCCTTGCCGCCCACGCGGCCCAGTTCCGCCTCGACCCACAGGCCCCGTTCGTGGCCCCAACGGGCAGCCTCCGCCGTGGCCTTGACGTTGTCGCCGTAAGGACGCTTCGACGCGTCGTACATCACCGAGCCGAAGCCGTGGGTGTGGGCCTGGTGCAGGAGGTCGTCGCTCTCGACGTGGTCGAGGTGGAGGGCCAGGCGGGCCCGGGAGGCGTTCGCGATCGCCGTCGCGGCGGCGGCGATGGGGGCGAGGCGGCCGCCGTGGAACTTCACGGCGTTCTCGGATACTTGGAGGACCGCGGGCAGGCCCGCGGCCTCCGCGCCGAGGGCGATCGCCTCGGCGTGTTCGACGGTGATGATGTTGAAGGCGACGACCGCCCGCGCGGCGGCCCGCGCCTCGGTGACCAGTTCGCCGGTGCGTACGAGGGGCATGGCGCTACGCCTCCGTTACCTTCACTTGTGGCAGCAGGCTTTCGTAGGTGGGCCGGTCGAACTCGCCCGCCGCCGGGGCCCGTACGGTCGCGGCCGCGAGGGCCACGGCGCGGGCGACGCGGTCCGGCCAGGGAAGGCCCTCGACCCAGCCGGAGAGGAGGGCGGCGACCGCCGAGTCGCCCGCGCCGGTCGGGTTGCCGGGCAGCCGTCGTGGCGGGGCCGCGCGCCAGGCGCCCTCGGGGGTGACGGCGAGCATGCCGTCGGGGCCGAGGGTCGCGGCCACCGCGTGGGCGCCGCGGCGGCGGGTGTCCAGGGCGGCGCGCAGCGGCTCGGTGGAGCCGGTGAGGGCGGCCAGTTCCTCGGAGTTGGGCTTCACCAGGTCGGGCCGGGCGGCGATGCCGCGGCGCAGGGGTTCGCCGCTGGTGTCGAGGAGGACGGGCACGCCGAGCGCCCGCGCCTGCCGTACGAGGTGGGCGTACGCCCCGACCGGCACGCCCGGGGGGAGGCTGCCGCACAGGGCGACGGCGTCGGCCTCGCGGAGGAGGCGCAGGTAGGTGTCGGCGAAGGCCGCCCACTCCTCCGTCGTGACGTCGGGGCCCGGCTCGTTGAGCTGGGTGGTGTCGCCGGTGGAGTCGTCGGTGACGGCGACGGTGCGGCGGGTGGGGCCGAGGATGGGGACCAGGGCGTCGGCGAGATTCCCGGGGGCGCCCTCGGCGAGGAGGCGGCGCACGGTCTCTCCCGTCACGCCCCCTATGAAGCCCGTGACGACCGTGGTGTGGCCCAGTGCGGCCAGGACGCGGGCCACGTTGAGGCCCTTGCCGCCCGCGCGCTCCGTGACGCCGGAGACGCGGTGCGATGAGTGCGGCTGCAGACGTGGAACGCGGTAGGTCAGATCGAGTGCGGTGTTGAGCGTGACCGTGAGGATCATCGGCGGCTCTCTCCCATGACCGGGGGCGGCGTACGCGGCGGCGTTACGGCGGTGTGAACGACTGCGCGAGCGATCATGCCAAAACAGCGGCGGCGCGCCCAGACCTCGAACGCGCCGCCGCTGTTCAACCACGCGGAGAACTACCGCACTTCGGGCTTAACCACCCATTCGCCGTGGCGCATGACGCCGACGAGCTCGTACGCGGAGTCGAGCACGACGAGGTCCGCGTCCTTGCCCGGTTCGAGGGAGCCGACGCGGTCGGCGACGCCCAGCAGCCGCGCCGGGTTGACGGACAGGGCCCGTACGACGTCCTCGACGGGCAGCTTGTCGACGGTCACCGCGCGCTTGAACGCGGTGTCGAGCGTGAGCGTGGAGCCCGCGATCGAACCGGCCGTCGGGCCGTCCGCGATCCGCGCGACGCCGTCCTTGACCTCGACCCGCATGGGCCCGAGCGGGTACATGCCGTCGTTCATGCCCGCGGCGCCCATCGCGTCCGTGATGAACGCGACGCGGTCCGCGCCCGCGCTGCGGAAGGCCAGCTCCAGGGCGGCGGGGTGCAGGTGCGTGCCGTCGTTGATCAGCTCGACGGTGACCCGCTCGTCCTCCAGCAGCGCCGCGATGGGGCCGGGCGCGCGGTGCAGCAGCGCGGGCATCGCGTTGTAGAGGTGCGTGGCCACGGTCGCGCCCGCGTCGATGGCCTCCATCGTGGCCTCGTACGTGGAGTCGGTGTGCCCGACCGCGGCGATCACGCCCGCGTCGGCGAGCAGCCGGACCGAGTCCAGGCCGCCGGGGAGTTCGGGGGCGAGGGTCATCATGCGGGCCGTGCCGCGCGCCGCGTCGACGAGCTTGCGCACGTCGGCCGGGTCGGGGTCGCGCAGCAGCCCCGGCTGGTGGGCGCCGCAGCGGTGCGGGGAGATGAACGGGCCCTCGAAGTGGATGCCCGCCAGGTCGCCCTGCTCGGTCAGCTCCGCGAGGACGGCCGCCTGCCGGGCCAGGTCGTCGAGTTCGCCGGTGACGGTGGAGGCCACCATCGTGGTCGTGCCGTGCGCGCGGTGCGTGCCGATGGCCGTGAGCGCCTCGTCGGCGTCGCCCGCGGAGAAGGACGCGCCGCCACCGCCGTGCACATGGATGTCCACGAAGCCGGGGACGATCCAGTGGCCGGTGAGGTCGAGGGCCTCTCCCGTCACCTCTGCCTCTGCGGGCCGGTTTTCGGCGATGTGCCGGCCTTCGACCGTCACCCGCCCGTTCTCGACCACACCGGTCGGCAGCACCACGCGGGCACCGGCGAGAACCGTTCGTTCGACCATCAGGCGGATACCTCCGTGGAATCGGTGGAGAGAAGGTCCCAGGCGATCAGGCCCGCGCCCAGGCAGCCGGCGGTGTCCCCGAGCGCCGCCGGGACGATGCGGGGGAGCTTCTGGAAGGTGATCCGCTCCGCCACGGCGGCGCGGAGCGGCGTGAACAACGTTTCCCCCGCTTCGGCGAGGCCGCCACCGATGATCAGCGTATGGGGGTCCAGCAGGGTGAGTCCGATGACGAGGCCGTCGGCGAGCGCGTCGATCGCGTGCCGCCAGACCGCGCGGGCGCGCGGGTCACCGGACTCGACGGCCTTGGCGCAGTCCGCCGCGTCCGCGGTGGCGTCGCCGCTCGCCCGCGCCCAGGCGGTGCTCACGGCAGCGGCGGAGGCCAGGGTCTCCAGGCAGCCGCGGCCGCCGCAGCCGCACTCCGGGGCGTCCGGGCCGGAGCGTACGGAGATGTGGCCGATCTCGCCCGCGTAGCCGTGGGCGCCCTGTTCGATGCGCCCGTCGATGCCGATCGCGCCCGCGATGCCGGTGCCCAGCGGCACGAAGAGGAACCGGTCGGCGTCCCGGCCCGCGCCGATGCGGCCCTCCGCGAGGCCGCCGGTGCGGACGTCGTGCCCGAGGGCCACGGACGTGTCCCCGCCCAGCCGCTCGCGCAGCAGGTCGCGCAGCGGTACGTCGCGCCAGCCGAGGTTGGCGGCGTAGACGGCGGTGCCGGTCGCGTCGTCCACGATGCCGGGGACGGCCGCGCCCGCCGCTTCGGCGGTGCGCCCGTAGGTCCGGCGGCCCGTTTCCCGCAGCTCGGCCGCGAGGTCCAGGATGCCGGCGACGACGGCGTCCGGGCCGCGGTCGCGGCCTGTGGGGCGGCGGGTTTCGTGGAGCAGCTCGTTGTCCGGGCCGATCAGTGCGGCTTTGATGCCGGTGCCGCCTACATCGAGGGCGATGACGTGTTTCACGTCTGTCAGTCTCGCGTGTTGGGGGGTGAAAGGTCTAGTCCACTGGGTCCTTGCGCCGGACGGGCGACAGCGGACCTCCGGTTTTCCCGGCGTTGTCGGCTTTCTCGCCGTTGCCGCCTGCGGCGGGGGCGGCCTGCGGCCGCGTCCTCAAACGCCGGACGGGCTGGGTTTTGGGCTTGTCGCCGTTGCGACGGTGCGGGTTGGTTACGCCGCTCGCCGTTGTCGGGTGCGGGGCCGTGCCGCTCCGGGGTAGTACGGGACTGCTTCGCTTTACGTCCCGCACCACCCCTCCGCGTCCCGGCCCCTCCCGTCACCCCATCTCCAGCCCTTGGGGGTCCCCCCGGACGGAGTCTGGGGGAGTTTGAGGACAGCGCGCGAAGCGTGCTTCGGGGTCTGGGGCGGAGCCCCTCACGCGGCGGAGCCGCATATCGACACAGCCGGGAAGGGGCGGGGCTGGGGAAGAAAACCCACCGGCCCGCAGCCGGGCGGGGGTCGCGGGGCGGAGCCCCGGCCGCGGCGGAGCCGCATATCGA
>NZ_JBSFWT010000117.1:0-18205 GCF_053594975.1 Streptomyces sp. NPDC002537 | reverse complement strand
GGCGCATCTTCCGCAAAGCTCGGTGCAGCCCAAATCGAATGTCGGCAATCGCCAGAGCAGTCCTCACCCTGGAGCGGCAACCCTGAAAGGGCTCAGTAATCCAGACCGGCTGCGCCGGCCGCCGTGAGGCCGGGAAAATCGGGGGCGTGTCCGTCCGGGACGCCGACGAATCTGTGATGCCTGTGAGCTCGAGTGTCAGTATGGCGTCGGGAGCCGCTTGCAGGGACCGTCAATTGTTGCTGCAGCACGCGGACCAGACTCTTCAGCCCTGTGGCTCCTCCGGACGGCGCGCCCTTGGCGTCGATCGCGGGTGGGAGGGGCTGGGCCATGGATGTGCTGCACGAGCGGTGCGCCGCGCTGGACATCGGCAAGAAGGACCTCAAGGCGTGCGTGCGCACGCCCAACCCCAGTGGTCGCCGCAGTCGTCGGCAGGAGATCCGCACCTTCGTGACCACCACCAACGCGCTGCTTGAGCTGCGGGACTGGCTGGTCGCCGAGCAGGTCACCCTCGTGGTCATGGAAGCCACGGGCGACTACTGGCGCGGGGCGTTCTACTTGCTGGAGGACTGCCTCAACGTGATCCTCGTCAACGCGGCCCGCGCCAAGGGCCTGCCCGGCCGCAAGACCGACGTCGCGGACTCGGCGTGGCTGTGCCAGCTCGGCGAGTGCGGGCTGTTGAAGGCCTCGTTCGTGCCGCCGGAGCCGATTCGGCACCTGCGGGACCTGACCCGTTACCGCAGCACTCTCGCCGGTGAGTTGTCCCGGGAAGCCCAACGCCTGGAGAAAGAACTCGAGGACGCCGGGATCAAGCTCTCGACGGTGGCCACCGACATCCTCGGGGTGTCCGGGCGGGCCATGCTGGACGCGCTCATCGACGGGGAACGCGATGTCCACGCGCTCGCCCAGATAGCCAAGGCCCGCATGCGGCCCAAGATCCCCGACCTGGTGGAGGCGCTGACCGGGAACTTCGGCGAGCACCACGCGTTCCTGTGCAGGCTGCACCTGGAGCGCATCGATCACCTCAAAACCACGATCGCGGAGCTCTCCGAGCGGATCGAGGAGGAGACGCGCCCTTTTGCCCGCCAGCTTGAGCTGCTGGAGAGCATCCCCGGGGTCGGCCGGGCCACGGCCGAGGTCCTGATCGCGGAGACCGGCGGCGACATGGCCCGCTTCCGCACCGCCGGTCACCTCGCCTCCTGGGCCGGCGTCTGCCCAGGCCACATCGAATCCGCCGGGAAGCAGAAGTCGGGGCGCAGACGCCACGGCAACCGGTGGCTCGGCGCGGCTCTGAGCACCGCCGCGATGGCCGCCTCCCGCACTCGCGAGCGCACCTACCTCGGCGCCCGCTACATGCGCCTGATGCCCCGCTTGGGCAAGAAGAAGGCCCTGGTCGCGCTCGAGCACTCGATGCTGACCGCGGTCTGGCACATGCTCACCCAGGACACCGTCTTCAACGACCTCGGCGGCGACTACTACGCCAGGCACGACCCCGAACGCGCCATGCGCCGCATCACCCGGCAGGCCAACGCCCTGGGCCTGACCGTCCGCTTCGAACCCATCGAGGCCGCTTGAACTCACCCGCCGGGCTGGCGTTCAGACGTTATTTTCGGACCAGACCCTTGACCAGGCCGTTTCATCTCCACGGGACAGGATGAAAGAGGTCAATAACTGAACCTCTTTCATCCCGGCTCTTGAAGGGTGAAAGGGCTGGTCAGAGGTGGTGGGTGACGTGGCAGGGCCCCTCGTCGTTGGCGTGGTGATTCCACTCATCACACCGGCGTCCAAGGGGCCCTGTTGGTCGCTTATCCTGCCACGCTCGACGTTCCGCACGAGCTCGTTGAGCACGTCTCGTGGCTGATCCATGCCCGTCGGCGTGAACTGAAGTTGCCGTGGCGGAGGCTGGGTTGCTTCAGGCAGGCTCTTCTTGTGCTGGCGCATCTACGGAAGAACGAGACATTCTCACAGGTGGGAGCCGGTTTCGGGGTGTCGGCGGCGACGGCTTGGCGGTACGTCGACGAGACACTTGAGGTCCTGGCCTCGTGGGCACCGGGCTTGCGTGAGGCTCTGGTGGGGTTGGGTGAGGGCGACTTCGTCGTCGTTGACGGGACGCTGATCCCGACCGACCGCATCAGGGCGGACGAGCCGTACTACTCGCAAAAGCACAAGCAGCACGGCATGAACGTGCAGGTCGTCACCCGCCCGGACGGGACTCCGCTGTGGTTCTCACGCGCGTTACCGGGACGGACCCACGACCTGACCGCGGCATCATCCAGGCCTGCCTGACCAGGGAAATCCTGGTCCTGGCCGACCGCGCCTACCAGGGCGCCGGCGCCACTGTCCGCACCCCGTACCACAGACACCGCGAACTCCCCGACCACTACCAGCGATACAACCGCGTCCACGCCAGACTACGAGCCCCCGGCGAACGCGCCTTCGCCCGACTGAAGACCTGGCACGTCCTCCGCCGGGCACGATGCTCCACCAACCGCATCAGCCGCATCGTCCAGGCCATCCACACCCTGTTGACCTGCGGCTATTCAGGATGAAAGGCGCTCACTGAGTGGGCGGTTCGTGAGTTGATGTCTGTGCCGGACTTGGTTACTGCTTCTTGCTGAAGGTGCCGGGCTCGGTCTCAGCGAGGATTCCTAGTGTGACCAGGCGTTTCATCTTGGCGCGGGTGCGTTCGACATGTTTCGGCAGGAGCTCGAAATCGAGGGCCTGGCAGATGTCGCGGGCCCTCAGTGGGCCGGTGGTGTCGTTGAAGACGGCGAGGATGCGCGGGTAGTCCGGGTGCTCGGGCAGCTCCAGGCTTCCTGCTGGGTCGACCGTGTGGGCCGGGATTCGGTCGGCGAGTCCGGTAATGGTCGTGCGGGTGATGGCGAGGTGTTCCAGACGCAGTTCGGCTTCGCGGAGCTGGGCCTGCAGGGCATCGATCTGGGTACGGAGATCGTCGGCCAGGGCCCGGGCGGCGTCTTCCTGGAGATCGAGTGCCTGAAGGAGGGGGTTCAGGTTCACGCGCCGGCCACCTGCGGATCGCGCCAGGTGAGCGTGGTCGTGTCGGTGATCCGGCGAGCCATGACGTGGGTCATGGCCCAGTAGACGCGTGAGGCGGAGGAGGCCGGGCGGTGTTCGTAGTCGCGGACCAGGCGTCGGTGCAGTATCAAGATCCCGAACGTCTGCTCCACCCGCCACCGCTTCGGCTGCGGCACGAAACCCCTCTCCTCAGGGTTGCGCCGGACAATCTCGACGTCGATGCCGAGGGTGGCTCCGTGCGTGACGACCTGGTTCTTGAAGCCCTGGTCGACCAGGGCCTTGCTGACCGAGCCGCCGGCCGCGACAGCGACCTCGTCGAGCAGAGTGATGCCGGCGGCGTTGTCGTGGACGCTCGCGGCCAGCACGGCGACGGCGATGACCAGGCCGAGGATGTCCACGGCCAGTCCCCGCTTGCGGCCCGGCACCCGTTTCGCGGCATCCCTGCCCGTCGTGACCGCGGGGACCCCGGTGGCCGCCCGGACACTCTGGGTGTCCAGGATCACCAGAGTCGGGTCCTCTAAGCGACGGCTCCTCTCCCTCACCTGGCAGCGCAGGAGTTCATGGATCTGCCGGTAGGTGCCGTCGTCCCGCCAGGCGGCGAAGTAGTAGTACGTCGCGCTCTTCGGCGGCAGGTCGTTCGGCAGGAGGGCCCACTGACAGCCGGTGCGGGACTGGTAGAGGATCGAGTTCACGATTTCCCTCATCGGGTAACGGCCCTGGTGGCCGCTGACCGAACGGTGCCGGCCCTTCCAGGCCGTGAGCACCGGCTCGATCAACGCCCATTGCTCGTCCGTCAAGTCGCTCTGGTACGGCTTGCGTTCACTCACCCCACCGATCCCAGCAGGCCACCGGCACCGGACCGGCGCGTTCCGGCTTCGCCCACACCATCAAGCGACACCAGATCCACCCATAGACTCACGAACCGCCCACTGAGAAGGATCGCGTCCTGCATGCTCCAGCAGGGCGACTCATTCAACAGGAGCAATTGATCAACAACAGACGAATAGGAGAGATGTCGTTATGACTGGAGACGCAGTCAACTTAAATAAATGGGATACGGTATTCTCGGTCACATTCAAGGAGATGAATTCCGCGCTCAAGAAATCTATCGAAAAGAAGGAAAGCAAACTCCCGGCCACATTCTCCGGATATATACCCGGAGGGAAGAAGATGGGAAAGCAGGAGCCGGGCCTGAAAGTGGAAGGAAACTGGGGTGAATGGAATCTAAAACGTGGCGGGTCGGGCAGGATCCTCAAAATGGTCGGCACCCTGAAGGACGGCACCTACTACTATGAGGACGCTAAAGCGGATGGAATGCCTCTTGATGGAATTCAGGTGACAATAGAGATAAACCTAGAAAAGATCAAGAGAGACGCTAAGTCAATATCGGACAAATCGGGGGGGACTGGCGGCACCCAGACCGACATCCAGATGCCATCCACACCAGGCGCTCCTGAAAGTCCCACCATCACGTTTGTTGCCGCTACCGGAGCAAAGTTTGATGAGATAAAAAAGATCGAAATGAATATTCAGCTTGAAGGGATGATGCGTGATTGGTGTAGGCAAAACAAAACTATTGAGGACTTTCAGCACGTCTTCGTCCAGTTTATATTGAATTCGAAGGCCGCGAGGGATGACTATCAATGGCTAAAGCCTTCAGATTGCAGCTACGCCGTGGCGAGCCCCGATGAGGCGGGTGACGACCTATCCAAAGATGTTTTCGGTGCTCTGTGCATGGTCGATGAGAGAACTTCAGCGGGTCTCAGCTCACAGGTCTCCATAAATACCATCAGTGAAGTAAAGAGTGGAACCTCAAGTCTTGCGATAAGCGCGCCGCGCATGGTTGAACACATATTACTGCCTTCAGCCATGGCAATGTTCTACGGCTCAAAGAAGACCGACTTCAAAATAGACGATGAAACCGGTTTGGTTATAACGAACAAAAATCGTCTGGAATGGCCCACTTTCCAGTTCGACCCCGACGACAGTAAAACTCTCTTCAAGCCAGTTGTGCCGGCCTCGAAATTTCGCATGACGCTGATGCCCACAAAGATTCACATTTCACTTACAGATGTCACGGGGACCACTCCTGCTCCTGGAAAACTGGCCATGGGGGACCTGTACCTAACATACGGAATGGAGCAGGAATTCGGCATCTCTCTGAAGAAGGCGACCAATGGAAATGGGTGGGTTATCGTCCCTGACTTCCTCCCTCTTGTGGAAGATGAGCATCTTTCCGAGGCTGCCGCTTTAGCTAAACTGCAGGACATAAAGACATGGTCGCTCGTTATCGAGAAGGCACCAAATGAGAAAGCCTGGGAAACGGTACTGGACATAGTCGCAGGTGTCGTTCTAGGATTCCTTGGCGGTGCTATAGGGAAGGGGATCGGCAAGCTAATATTCAAGTCGACAGCTGCCGTCAAGAGTGCCATTAAGACTAGCGCAACCAGAGCGACGGTTTCTTTAACCGAAGGGCAAATCGCAGCGATCATGGAACAGATAGAGGAAGGCGCGTTCAAGAAACTGAAGCAAGCAAGGTTGGATGAGATAACGGAATGGGCAGAGGACGCCGGTGGAGCGCTCACGGCGGAGCAATTAGGTAGGCTTCTGCCTAAAGTGAACTCGTCCATCGCTGCAATGAACCGGTGGAACGCCTACCTCGGGTTCCTGGGCGGAGTTCTTGGGTCAGGCGTTGGCGGAGTCGGCGCAATGAAGCTCGTCGACTATATCAACCAATTGAAGAACGGCCAGTTTGACAATGCGCTTTCAATTGATAAATTTGCGCAAAACTGTATGGGGGCAACGACATTCCCTCACCTGGAAGAATGGGAACTCAGCTCTGCTCAAATTCGCGGCTCCCTCCTCTTCGGCGGGAGCTTTAAGAGCTAAGGTTGTCTGAGTGAACCTCTTTCATCCTGCCCCGCGGGGTGAAACGGGCAGGTCAGGGGTGATGGTTGGTGACACAGCAGAGCCCCTTGTCGTTGGGGTGTTGATCTCACTCGACACCGGCGCCAAGGGGCTCTGTGGTTCCGTATCCTGCCATGCTCGATGTCCCGTACGAGCTGGTCGAGCATGTCTCGTGGCTGGTCCATGCCCGCCGACGTGAGCTGAAGTCGCCCTGGCGGAGGCTGGGCTGTTTCAAGCAGGCCCTGCTGGTGCTGGCCCATCTACGGAAGAACGAAACGTTCGCGCAGGTCGGGGCCGGTTTCGGAGTATCCGGAGCCACAGCCTGGCGGTACGTGGACGAGACCCTTGAGGTCCTGGCCGCGTGGGCCCCGGGCCTGCGCGAGGCATTGGTAGGCCTGGGTGAGGGGGACTTCGTCGTCGTTGACGGCACGCTGATCCCCACCGACCGCATCGCCGCGGACGAGCCGTACTACTCGCAAAAGCACAAGAAACACGGCATGAACGTCCAGGCCGTCGCCCGCCCGGACGGCACACCGCTGTGGTTCTCCCGCGCGCTGCCCGGGCGCACGCACGACCTGACCGCCGCCCGGACTCACGGCATCCTCCAGGCCTGCCTCACCAGAGAAATCCTCGTTCTGGCCGACCGGGCCTACCAGGGTGCCGGCGCCACCGTCCGCACTCCGTACTACGGACACCGCGAACTCCCGGACCACTACCAGCGGTTCAACCGCGTCCACGCGCGACTCCGGGCGCCGGGCGAACGCGCCTTCGCCCGGCTGAAGTCCTGGCGCATCCTCCGCCGGGCCCGATGCTCCACCAACCGCATCAGCCGCATCGTCCAGGCCGTCCACACCCTCCTGACCTGCGGCTATTCAGGATGAAAGACGTTCAGTGGGTGTTGAGCGAGGTTTCGCCAGGTCCTACTCTGAGGTGGGCGGTGTCGGCTGCGGCATGGCGAACAGGCCTAGGGCTTGGTCAGGTGCGGTTGCCGGTGGCGTGTCCTGATGATCGGTTGTTCCGTTGATCGGTCGTGACGCCTGAGGAGCTGGCTGCGGTCCGGTGTGATCTGGAGGACTTCGCGGCGGATGTGTTCGAGCCGTTCGCGCGGGCGGACCAGCGTCGGTGGGGCGGGGTGTATCTGCGGGGGCTGTTGCTGGACGGGCAGCGCAAGTCGGTGGAGCCGATGGCGGCCCGGATCGGCGGGAACAGCAACCGGCAGGCCCTCGCGCACTTCGTCACCACCAGCCCCTGGGACCCGGCACACGTACGGGCCCGGCTCGCGTGGATGATGGAACAGGCCATCAGGCCAACCGCGTTGATCATCGATGACACCGGCTTCCTCAAGGACGGTGACGCCTCGGCGTGCGTGTCGCGGCAGTACACCGGCACCGCCGGGAAGGTCACCAACTGCCAGGCAGGGGTGTCCCTTCACCTGGCTTCCGATCACGCCTCGGCCGCCGTCGACTGGCGTCTGTTCCTCCCGGAGACCTGGGACCCGGCTTCCCCGAAGGCCGACCCGGTCAAGGTCGGCCGCCGCAGCCAGTGCGGTATTCCGGCCGGCACCGGCCATGTCGAGAAGTGGCAGCTGGCCCTGGACATGATCGACGAGACACGGTCCTGGGGCATCGACGTTCCGCTGGCCGTCGCCGACGGCGGATATGGGGACACCGCCGCTTTCCGCCTCGGCCTCGAGGAACTCGGACTGCACTATGTGGTGGGCATCTCCACCACCGTGAGCGCACACCCCGGCGATGCGGTGCCGGCCGTCCCGGCCTACGGCGGTACCGGCCGCCCGCCCACAGCGAAGTACCCCAATGCGGCCAGGAGCGTGAAACAGCTGGTCATCGACGCCGGACGGCCCGCGGCCAGGCCGGTGCAGTGGCGCGAGGGCTCCCGCCCCGGCACCGGCCGCAACGGCTTCAGGCGTATGTACGGACGGTTCGCCGCCCTGCGGATCCGCCCCGCCGGACGGAAAGTCCGCCAAGCCGCCCGGAGTGCGGAACTGCCCGTGTGCTGGCTGCTGGCCGAATGGCCTGCCTCCGAACCCGAGCCGGTCCAGTTCTGGCTGTCGAACCTGCCCGCGGACACCCCGCTGACCACGCTGGTGCGGAACGCCAAGCTCCGCTGGAGGATCGAGCACGACTACCGCGAGATGAAACAGGCCCTGGGGCTCGCGCACTTCGAAGGCCGGACCTGGCAGGGCTGGCACCACCACGTCACCCTCGTCTCCGCCGCCCACGCCTTCTGCACCCTCCAACGCCTGGCCCGATCCCCAAAAGAACTGGCGCCGGCCTGAGCCTCTACCGGATCGTCCGCGAACTGCAGACCCTCCTCGCCACCTGGACCGGCGCCTGCCCCACCTGTCACCGCGACATACCCACGCTCACACCAACCTGACCAAGCCCTATACCTGAACAGCAACAATCCAACATCATCAGACTTTGAAACCGCCCTGGCGTGCCCGCAGCCACACCAGTTATGGGATAACCCTTTTGAGGGCTCGATCCTATGTGAATCTCCTTTAGTAGAGAGAACGTGAGCTGCTATCTCGAACCGCCACTCTTGCTCCAAGGAGCGAATATCAAGCTGTTAACGAAAGTCAACACAGAGGGAGGGTTTTAATGTTCATCGCAGGTTAGCGCATCAATCTTCGGCGACATTGACATCAAGGAGCACAAAGAGCGACCCTATTCACTCTACGGGAGTTCCGAGATGCCCGCTACCAAAGGGACGATCAGCACAAACGGCTGGGATACGGCGTTTGTTGTTCCACTCTCCACAGTCAATGACATGATAGGTAATTCCATCAAGATGGGGGAAATATCCAGAAAATTAAGCGATACTGTTTCAATCTCTGCAGCAGCCGACGCTCCTAAGAGGATCTTTTGCATCGAAGGGGAGTGGGAGAGCTGGGCTTTGCTGGGCGGGGGGTCGGGAAAGTACGTCCATATACGCTGTCTAATGAAGCTAGGGAAGTTTTGGCAGAAGGGAGAGGGGGAGAAGGAAGACATTTTTGAAACCGATGCAGTGATTGTCACAGCTCAAGTCGATCTATCCACTTTCGCTACTTCGAATGGGCAGCCAGCGAAGAAAGGAAGTGCAGAAGAACCCACTATAGTCCTGTTATCGGTGGCCGGAGACAAGGCTCAACGGATTAAAGATGCGAGACTCGAGCATGCTTTCAACGCTTTACTGGAAAAATGTCTTCAAGGAAGTATCACGTCGCTTAGCAAGGTGTTTGGAAAGGTAAACATTAGCACGCAAGCGGCGAAAAGGGATTATTCTTGGTTAAAGTCGGCTTATGTGGCATATGCGGTGGCAAGTCCATCGCAAGACAGTGGAAGCGTAATCGATCCCGAGGACTGCGCGTTTGGGGTACTTTCACTCGTGGGAGACAACAAGTTGCAAGGTCTTGCAGGTCAAGTTGATTTGGATGCCCTACATGGCTCCTCATCTGGCCATAACTCTAGCTTCGTTATCAGTCGCAATTGCCTAACTGGCGGTATACTCAAGTTCGGCTCAATGAGCGCCTTCTTTGGGTCAAGGGCGGAAGACTTTGAGTTGAATAAGGAGGGTGTACTAGTTAACAAGAACAAAATTTCATGGGGAACGTTTCAGATGAGTCCCGATGACGCTGCATCGAATTTTAGGCCGGATATTGACGTAGAACATTTCAGGATGCTGGCTGGGCCAGTGAAGGTAAATCTGAAGCTCACCGGCATTTCGGGTAGATATTCTGGCGCCTTGGGTCACCTGAACGTAATCCTGAACTTCGAGCATGAGTTCGGAGTTGAGTCCAGGGAGGACCCTGAGCGCAAGGGGTGGGAGCTCATTCCCGATTTCGTCCTCATTGAGAACGACAAGAACCTTACGGATGAGCAGAAGCGTGCAGGATTGGCAGCATTAATGGACGTGAAAACGCATAACATTACAGCTGAACCTGATACTGATCTAAAAGTTGTTGAATGGGTTATAGATATCGCCGGAGGAATAGTCGCCGCAATTATGGGGGAAGTCATAGGAAAGGCGATTGGGAAAGCGATATTCAAGAGTAGGAAGACTGAGGATCGACGTGGACCGAGAGACGGTGTTTCCGGTCGAAGCGGCGCCTCGGAGAACACTCGTCAAGAGGAAAGAAGAGAGATAGGGGTAAGGTCAAAAGAAGATGCAGCTGTGGCTGCGCGCTGGGTTACTCTTTGCGCCTTCTTGGGCACGGTAATCGGTGGCGGTGTTGGCGCGGGGGCTACGCATCTCCTTATCCAGTATCTTGAAGAGAGAGAGGAAGGGAAGTTTGATAGCCTTTTGTCTCTTGATAGTCTGGCTCAAGCTATTGTTAGCGCTGCACTATTCCCGGAGATTGAGAATTGGGAGATGCTTTCTGGTCGCTTAAGGGGTAACCTCGTGCTTGAAGGAAAACTTACAGCGCCTTCCCCTAATGTGTCATGACTCATTAATGTATGTCTACTCGGTCAAAAGTGGAGATATGATTCGTACCATAGCGCCACCTTACCGCTGACCAGTCACATCCAGCAGAATGGAGATGCTTCTAAGGGTTGTCCCGTAAATGATCTATGGTTTGATGCGGGTGCGGTCGGCTGTCGTGCGGCCAGCCTGCTTATCCGGCGAGGCTGAGGTTGTGCAGCCGGGCGATGCCGAGCATCGCGTGCTGGACGCCGTCGCCCTTGAGGCGGCAGTCGCGGAGGATCTTCCAGCTCTTCATGCGGGCGAAGGCGTGTCTCGACGCGTGCGCGTACCTGCTTGTGCGAGTGGTTGTGGGTCGCACAGATCAGATTCCACTCGTTCTCGACAGCCCGACGCCCGCGGCGCTGAAAACGGCGACACCGTCGGGCCTCTTTGATCTGCCCGAAGACTGGTTCGACACTCTGCCCTCGGAGGCGGTAGAGGGCTTGTCCAGCTTCGCTGGCATAACGCTCTTCCATACGGGCCTTGGCGGACAACAGCTTCGGTGCCCGGTTGCGCAGTTGGCGGTGGGCTTCGTCGACTTCTCGGTCCTTGCGGATGTTGTAAGGCGGCATCAGCAGTTCCGGCCCGTCCGGGTCGGCGGCGGCCAGGTTGGCGTCAGTGCAGTAGCCGGCATCGGCGACCACTGTGGTGACGGGATCGGTGATCGCGACGTCCTGCAGGGTCTGGGCGACCCAGTTCAGCATGGGGTGGAGGAGCTTTTGGTCGTTGGTGTCCGAGGAGATGCCTGCGGCGATGATGATCTGGCTGGTCGTGGTGGCGATCTGGGCGTTGTATCCCTGGAGCCAGGCGCCCTTGGTCGGCATAACGCGGCTGTCGGGATCGCTGGTGTTCAGGCGCTTGTCCATGTCCGGCGTGGGCAGCCGGGGCTTGCGGCCCCGGATCTTCATGCCGAGCGCCTTCTCCTTCGCGGTGCGTTCGGCAACGCGACGTTCGTAGGCGTCCATGGCAGCACGGTCCTGCGCTTCGAGCGACTCTTTCGCCTTGCGCAGCCTGTCCAACCTCTGCCCTCGCCCTCCCCGGAGAGCCGAGCTCTCCTGCTGCTGTGCATCCCCGCGGGCGTCGGCAGCGTCAGCTTCGGCCAGCATCCCGGCGACCTCGGCTTCGATCTGTGCCCGCGAACGCATGGCGTTCATCGATGCCTGCGCGGCGATCTTTGTTCCGTCCAGGGCCACGACACCGATCTTGACCAGTCCCGCGGCCTGGCACAGCCGTAGGCTCTGCACCAGCAGACGGAAGAGCGTCTTTTCGTGCCGGGCCCGGAAGCGAGCGATGGTGGCATGGTCCGGAGCCGTGTTCGCTGTGATCACGCGATAGGCCACGTCCTCACGGCACCGGCGCTCGATCTGGCCCGAGGAGCGCTCGCCCTGGCAGTACGCGTAGAGCAAGAGCGCAAGCATCATCGACGGTTCGTGAGCCGCCCGCCCCCATCCATCAGCGCGGTAAGCGCCGTACAACTCGGCCAGGTCCAGCTCCTCGACGACTTCCAGGATGAACCAGGCGAGGTGATCGTCCGGGAGCCAGTCGGCCACGCTCGGCGGCATCAGGTACTGCTGGTCACGGTCACACGCCAGGAAGTTCCGCCCCACAACGATCATTCTTCCAGCCCACCACACCGCAGCGGGGCTGTTCGGCGGGTTTGCGCGACAGGCTCCCGGACGCTGAGATACTCCTGTCCTTCCCCGGGCTCGGAGTCCAGCTCGCGGCCCGGGTGCTCGCCGAGATTGGCGACGACCGCACCCGCTTCGCCGACGCCAGGGGGCTCAAGGCATACGCCGGCTCCGCACCCATCACTCGCGCGTCGGGCAAGAAACACTTCGTCGGACGCCGCTTCGTCAAGAACGACCGCCTCATGGCCGCGGGCTTCCTGTGGGCCTTCGCCTCTCTCACCGCCTCGCCCGGCGCCAACAGCCACTACCGACGCCGACGCGAGCAGGGGGACTGGCACGCCGCCGCCCAACGCAACCTGCTCAACCGGATGCTTGGCCGTTCTTCCACTGCCTTCAAAACCAGCAGCACTTCGACAAGCATCGCGCCTTCACCTCCCCAGCCTCCTCATCGCTGACGGCCGCGGCTTGACTTCTTAAATCCCTGAGATGTCTCTCTGCCCGGCCGGGGCCTCGATACGGGCCTCGAAACAGACTCGGGACCCGTTGGGCGAGTCGGTTCTGGCCTTGTACTTGGCAGCCATCTGCGACGCCGACGAGCGGTCTTTGGCTGCCAGGGTCTTGGTCATGGACGTCTCCATGACCAAATCGCAGCCGGTGCAGCCGGAAAACACCCCCGGCAAGCAGGTAGTACTGGACGATGCTTCTGTAGACGGCCCCGAATGTCGCAACGATCGCGTGATCGCTGCTGTCGATCAGAGCCTTTCTCTTCCCGGGCCTTCCGCGTGCGAGATGAGGGGCAGACTTGGCCTTGATCACGTCCAGGGGGGACGCGAAGAGCGATCTGGCCGTTGACTCGATGGTAACGGCCCGTCTTCTTCGTGTCGTTGTGCTGGGTCATGATCTCGTAGCCGAGAAACGTCGTACCGCGACGATCAGTCGACGTCACGACCTCGCGGACAACGCCAATTCAACCGGAGTAAATCCGTCTCGAGAATGGGAGATTGAGATGGTCGAGCAAACAAGCCCAGTAAACATGAATGGCTGGGATACTGTATTTGCCATCCCTTTCGATATCGCGAATAAGTCGCTCATGACGTCCTTGGCGAATAAGGAGAGCGTCGTCCCAAAATCCTTTTCGTTCGACTACAGCACCGGCGGGTCGATGCATCAGAGCAAGTCAACTTATCACATCTTGGGAAAGTGGGCGGACTGGAAACTGTCAGGCAGTGGGGACAGTAGGCACCTGAAAATGCGCTGCACCATTGAGAGTGGAAACTTCTGGGTAGACGACCTGGTGAATGATGGGCACCACCTCCAGGGCGTATCGGTTGATATTGAACTGGTGCTCTCTAAGATGTGGCCTAATGAGAACGATGTGAAGGACAGCACAGGAACCGGGGGACGGCAGCTAAATATCGAGACGCCGAATACTGTGGGAACCGAAACCGAGCCATCAATTAAGCTCTTGAATATTTCAGGCGGCTCAGTCCCTGAGATGGAGAACGAGCAGACGGATGAGCTATTCAGGGGAATTCTGGACAAGTGGTGCAAGAAGGAAGACACACTTGCACAGTTCCGTCATGTATTTGTGAAATTTTTGCTCAATGTGGCGGCAGCAAAAGGAGACTACAAATGGGTGAAGCCCAAGTACGGTGAGTATGCAGTGGCGACGCCGATAAATGACGGAGGGGATCTCAGTAAGAGTGTTTTCGGAGCGCTATGCCTTACCGAGCGAGAAGTACCAGATGCCAGCTGTTCGTCGCAAGTGGATACGTCGATTCTCCTAGGCCTTAAGGGGGGAGCGACATCGGCTCTCGCGATTAGCCCCAAACTCGTGGTTAGAAAGATACTCTTACCCGGAATTCTGGGGATTTTCCCAGATGTGGTGGCGGATGACTTCGACATAGAACGAGAGACTGGCACTACCCTTATTAACAACAAGGAAATAGTTTGGAGTCGTTTTCATCTAGATGAAAACGATGACGGACCTTTGAAGCCGACAATTCCGAAAGGAATGCTCCGAGTAACCCTCCTCACTAATAAGATAAATATCCGAGTGACGGACATGCGTGCATCCATTTTAGCCAAGACCATTACTTCAAAAGCTCCTGTCGACTTGAAGATCTCATTTGAGCAAGAATTCGGCGTGGATATCAAAAAGACTGAAAGTGGCAGCGGATGGGTTCTGGTTCCTGCTGGCCTTCTTCCGGCTCCTGATTCACTTAAGGATAACGATGCTAGATTGAAGGCGATCAAGGACAGCTTGGATTTGGTGTCTCTGAATATTTCGTACCAAAAGTCCTCAGAATTCCAGTGGAAAGAGTTTGGAGATAGTGTCCTGATCGGTTTCGCGGGTGCATTAATTGGAGGTGGGCTGGGGCTGGCAGTATCGAAACTGGCCAATTCGAAGTATCTCGGTCGATTCTTTGCGCGTAACCCCGAGTCTGACACTGTGGCCCTACAGGTGACTAGAGATCTGCGATATTCGATCGATGAGGGAGAGGATACGGTAGTTACCTATCGTCGTTATTCTAACGATGAGCACGACGACGTGAGTGAGGTCATGTTTGATATGCGTGATCTTAGGCGTATCTATAAACCTGGCGCCTGGATCAGGCATAACAAGTGGAAGTTCTTTTCCGGGATGGCGGTTGCTGGATTTGCTGTTGGCGCTGGTACTGGGGTAGGAGTCATTGAAGGGTACCTAAACGAGCTCAAAGAGAAGAAATTCACTGATGCGTACTCGATAAGTAACTTTGCGAGGAATTGTGTAGGTGCCACAACTTTCCCGCAAGCCGGAGACTGGGAGCTCTGTTCTGCCGAAGTTAGGGGCCCTCTGATCTTTGGAGGAAAGTTTACGGACGCTAAGCCCGATTCGGGCAAATATGATCTGGAGGTGGTGGACGGTAATGCAGGAGGTGATGAGAACCTGACAGGAGGCAGCGCATTCCGGCCACTACGAGTAAAGGTAGTAAAGGGTTGAGATGAATCTCACCGAGCAACATGTCCTCTGTTTCTCTGGCGCCTCCGAGAAGAAGAGAATATGAAGCCAGTATCTTCGGCCTACGGTCTCCAAATGAGGCGGCTCTGGTGGCTGAGCCGCCCCGAAATTCTTGGACAGGGGTCCCCGATAGGATCGAAGTCCGGAACGGCGGAGAGAGCGCGTGGCACCGAAGCGTAGGAAGTTCAGTCCCGAGTTCAGGGACGAGGCAGTGAAGATGGTGGTCGTGGAGTCCCGGCCGATCGCTGAGGTCGCACGGGAAATCCAGGTGAACGAGGGAACTCTGGGTACCTGGGTCAGCCGCTACCGGCAGGAGCACGCCGGCGAGGAACCGCCCCTGAACATCAGTGAACGCGCTCGCCTGCGTGAGCTGGAACGCGAGAACCGTGAGCTGCGGATGAAGACCGAGTTCCTGGGAAAAGCGGCGGACTTCTTCGTCCAGGAATACCGGTGACGGAGAAGTTCGAGTTCATCGACGGCGAGTCCGGCACCTATCCCGTGCGGCGGATGTGTGCCTGGGCAGGTGTGTCCACGTCGGGTTTCTACCACTGGCGTTCCCGGCCGTTGTCGGCCACCGCCGGGCGCCGCGCAGAACTCAAGGAAATCATCAGCCAGGTCTTCTCCGACTCGCACGAGACCTACGGCTACCGGCGCGTCCGCGCCGCCCTGAAACGCATGAACGTGCAGGCCGGGCCGGAGCTGGTCCGCACTCTGATGCGCGAGCTGGGCCTGGTCCCGTGCCAGCCACGGCCCTGGCGGCTGACCACCCTCGTCGGCGGCACGGCGCCGGCCACACCCGACCTGATGGCCCGTGACTTCACCGCAGATGCACCCGGCCACAAACTGGTCAGTGATATCACGTATATCCATACCTGGGCCGGTTTCCTTTACCTCGCAACGGTTTTTGACTGCCATGCCAAGGCCGTGATCGGCTGGGCGATGGCCGACCACATGAAGACCTCACTCATATTGGACGCACTCGACATGGCAGCACGGAACACCCGTCTCGCCGACGGCTGCATTTTCCATTCGGACCGCGGCAGTCAATACACTTCCCGGGAACTCCGGGGGAAACTTCGTTCGTTGGGGCTCAGGACATCAGTCGGCCGCACCGGGGTCTGCTGGGACAACACCAGGGCCGAATCATTCTTCGGCGCCCTGAAGAACGAGCTCGTGCATCGGACTTCGTTCCCGACACATGCACATACTCACCGGGCAATCGTCCGATACATCGAGATGTTCTACAATCCGTGGGATTCGTGTCCCATGTGGAAATGGGACAGCATCGGCTTCAGGGCGAGGATGTCGTGGGTGTTGGCGTGGAGGGGCAGTCCGGCAGCATCGGACAGGATGTGCATCTTGGAACCCGGATTGCCCGGTCCACGGGCGACGGACCTGCAAGTTCGCCCCCCCCTTTCGCCCGCACGTGGGCCGGGTCCAGCACCGTGCGCGGACAACAGGTCGACCAGGCCCTGACTGTCCAGCAGCTCGAGCACTTTCTGGTGGAGCCGGCCCCACACACCGGCCCTCGGCCAGATCATGAACCTGCGGTGCACCGTCGACTTCGACGCTCCGAAACATGGCGGCAGAGCCCGCTAGGAACAGCCGCTGGCCAGCACATAGACGATTGCGGCGAAGACCGCCTCGTCATCGATGTTCGCCACTCCGCCGCCCTGCGGATGCACACGTGTCGCAGGCAGTAACGGCTTCACCAACTGCCACAGACCGCCCGGGACGATCCAGCCCCACTGTCCACTCCCCATGACCGCATCAACGGCCAACAGCGAACTTCTATTATTGGAGGGTGAGGATGGGAGAGGTCCTGTCGGCCAAGGCTATTTCGGATCGGCTCCATCAGGCCGAAAATTCGCATGAGTCATTTACTATAAGGATGGTTGAACTTGCACATCAGGAGGCCGCTCCTGCATTTAACCGCTACCTGGGGGACGCCGAACTTGAGTTAAGTGGCGTTCATGATGCAGATTCAATCGAAGGGAGGGTCTCCGGGAAAGGTCGCTTGATCCTTGGAGACTATAGCAGCCAGGACCCGGCAAGTATTCGATTCTCCACTCAAGGCAATGTCGTGTCAAGCGTATCAGTAGATGGAATATTCTCTATTCGGGGTTGGTCTTTAGGCGTTCTTGCGTCGCTAGATGTTAAGTCGAATGGTTTCCGGGTAAAGGTGGATCTGACTTTCAGGAAAACCGAAGGCGGAAGTGACGCCTCTGAGATGTTGATGCATTTGGCGGCCGAAACCTTACCCAATGGTGAGGAATTAAGACTCTCCATAGATTGGGTTCCTTGGGCGGAGGGATTCTCCGTAAATGGCCTGCTGGAGCGCATTGGGGTTAGCTTGGAAGATGTCGGGATCCCTGGAGATATAGTGCCAAAGGCGCCGACCGTATCATTCGTCCACGAAAATGATCGGTGGGCCCTCTCTATGTCGCCGAGAGGTAAAGAGTGCGGGTTCTTCATTGTTGCGCTCTCGTGAGGAGGTATGTGCAAGATATTTCGGTTGGGGTGTATATGGAGGTCAGGGAAATCCTGCAGTGCACGGCCATCTATTGAGCCGGTCTCGAGATTCGTGGTTGCCTCGTGAGTTACGCTCCGTTTTTCCCCTTCGGGGATTTGGCTGTGGCAGGCATGCGGCGCTGGTGTGTTGGTGTCGTGGCCAGGGCGGTTTCAAAGTCTGATGATGTTGGATTGTTGCTGTTCAGGTGAGGCCGAGGAGGTCCAGCGGGCGGTGGAAGGGTTCGTAGGACATCTCGCGGATCCCGGCGGCGATGTTGATGTGGTCTGCTGCTCGTAGCTGGTTGATCGCGAAGCCGCGCAGGGTGGGCTATGTTCTCCGGTGCGTGGCCGGTACAGATCTTGGAGGCATCCTCGCTGAAGGTGATGTCGCGGACGAAATGGAGTCGGTTCTCGATCACCCACTGGGAGCGGGCCAGTTGTCCGAGCCGCTGCGGGGACGCCTGGCGGGCCATCAGGTTGGTGAGCACGTAGACGGTCTGCGGCCGTGTTGTCCAGGGCCGAGCCCACGCGCCCCATGGACTGCACCACCCCCGGCCGGGTACACAGAGCGTTTTCAGCGGTGGCTCTCCAGAGTGAGGACGGCTTTGGCGGCGGTGGTGAGCCAGGCGGGGCTGCAGCGTGCGTGGCGGAAGATCTGCCA
>NZ_JBSFWT010000116.1:0-20345 GCF_053594975.1 Streptomyces sp. NPDC002537 | reverse complement strand
CTGGTAGGTGCCCCCCGCGGCGGGAGCGGCCTGCGGCCGCGTCCTCAAACGCCGGACGGGCTGAATGTGCGGACCGTAGTCAGCAATTTCAGCCCGTCCGGCGTAGCCGGCACTCCCTTGGAGAGCGCCGGCTACGCCCAGTTCAGGCCCGTCAGGCGTTCGTACGCCTCGACGTACTTCGAGCGCGTCCGCTCCACGACCTCCGGAGGGAGCGGCGGCGGGGGGAGTTCGCCGTGGCGGTTCCAGCCGGAGGCCGGGGACGAGAGCCAGTCGCGGATGTACTGCTTGTCGAAAGAGGGCTGCGCGCGGCCCGGCTGCCACTCGTCGGCGGGCCAGAAGCGCGAGGAGTCGGGGGTGAGCACCTCGTCGGCGAGGACCAGTTCACCGTTCGCGAAGCCGAATTCGAACTTCGTGTCGGCGAGGATGATGCCCCGGTCGCGGGCGATGTCGCGGGCGCGGCCGTAGACGGCGAGGGTCGCCTGGCGGAGCTGGGCGGCGGTCTCGGCGCCGACCTGCCGGGCGACCTCCTCGTAGGAGACGTTCTCGTCGTGCTCGCCGACCTCGGCCTTGGAGGCCGGGGTGAAGATCGGGGAGGGCAGCTCGGAGCCGTCGGTGAGGCCCTCGGGCAGGGCGAGTCCGCAGACGGTGCGGGTCTGCTCGTACTCGGCGAGGCCGGAGCCCGTCAGATAGCCGCGGGCCACGCACTCGACGGGGACCATCTCCAGCGACCGGCAGACCAGGGTGCGGCCCTCCCAGTCGGCGGGGGCGCCGGCGGGCAGCTCGGTGGAGAGGACGTGGTTCGGGACCAGGTCGGTGAGGCGCTCGAACCACCACAGGGACAGCTGGGTGAGGACGCGGCCCTTGTCGGGGATCTCCGTGGGCAGCACCCAGTCGTACGCGGACATGCGGTCGGAGGCGACCATCACCAGGTTGCCGTCCGCGTCGCGGTAGAGGTCGCGGACCTTGCCCGTGTGCAGGTGCACAAGGCCGGGCACCTCGACCGGTTCGGGCTTCTCTACGAATCCGGACACGCGTCCTCCTGGTGGTTTGTCCAAGCACCACGATTCTGCCGTACGCCCGCTCGCGTGTCCGACGGGGGTCAGCCCCGCTTGCAGATGCGATCGAGGAGGTTGGCGGTGGCCCGCTGGACGCGGGTGTCCACATGGCCGGGCCGGTCCAGGGCGGGCGACCACGCGAAGGTGCCGGAGGCGAAGACCAGGGCGCCGCTGAGGGCACGGTAGAGCGAGGTCTCCTGGTGGCGTCTCACGCCCTCGCCGTCCACGTACGGGGAGTGGGCCAGCAGGATGCGGCGGATGTGCTGCGGCAGGGCCGTCCGGGGGAAATAGCGGTCGGCCTCGCCCGCGACCAGGCCGGGCAGCTCGTCGCCCTCTCCGGCGCCGGTGGCGTCCCACAGCCAGTGGCCGGCGTTGCGGACGACCATGGGGGCCGGTTCGGGCACCCGGCCCGCGTACTGGATGCCCAGCAGCTGCTGTTCGGCGGGCGAGACCTCGCGCCAGAGGGCGGAGCGGCCGGGGCCGCGGCGCTTCCGGCAGGTCAGCAGGCGGTCGGGGCCCGCCGGCGAGGGGGCCAGTTCGCACTGCCAGTACATGGTGTTCGCGGACAGGAACACCAGCGACGTGCCGGAGTCGCGGGCCAGCTCGGCGGCGCGGCGCATGGCGGGCGACCAGTACTCGTCGTGGCCGGGGAAGACCAGGCCCCGGTAGCGGGACGGGTCGACGCGGCCCGCGTGCAGGTCGCGGGTGTCGGCGTAGGCGAGGTCGTAGCCGTAGCGCTCCGCCCAGCGGATGAAGTCGTAGGCGTGGCCCACGTACAGCGGCAGGCCCGCGCCCGCGAACGGGCGGTCGAAGGAGACCGTGGTGGCCGCGCCCGACTCGCCCAGCAGCCGCCCCTCCTCGTCCCAGGCGTGGTAGAGGCTCGCGCCCGTGCGGCCGTCCTCGGGGTAGAGGTTGTACGCCTGCCAGGTGATGTCGGGCAGGACGAGCAGCAGATCGGCGGGGCGGCTGTCGCGGACCAGGAAGGGGATGTGGCTGCGGTGTCCGTCGGCCGTGGTCAGGACGGCCACATAGGCGCCGAGGCTCCAGTAGCTGGGGATCTGCAACCGCCAGGAGAGCCACCAGTGGTGGCAGGAGACCGTGCGGTCCACGGTGAGCGGCGCGGGCTGGACGATGCCGGACAGCCGCGGACTGGTGGTGATCTTCGCGGCGCCGTCGCCCGCGTAGTGCCCGATGCGGTAGACGTCCACGCCGAAGCTCTGCGGCGGGTTCACCGTGATGCGGAAGTCCATGGCCTCGCCGGGGGCGACCGCGCTGTTGGAGGCGAAGCCCTTGATCTGCCGGTGCACGTCGTCGGCGGTACGCGGCACGGGCACGCGGGCCGCGCGGCGCCGGTGCGGGATATGGCCCCCGGCGTACCAGGGGACGACCCGGCCGGTCTCGTCGATGTAGGACTCGCTGTCGCGCAGCCAGGGCAGCGGGCCCTGCCCGAAGGGGTCCGAAACGGCGTGTGCGTGTGTCCCCGACTCCCAGCGGCGGATCCGATCCGTGCCCATCGAGCTCCCTCCCCTGCGCCCCGACGCGTACGCATTGCCGTCTTCCGATCCGGTGTGCCGCGCCGCGTGCGCATCCCAGCACATCACATGGCGCACCCGCACCGTCACCTTCTGTCGTGGATTTCCCGTGGCCGGCAGGACTTGTCGACACGCGGGTGCCGGTACGCCACCGGTCTCACACCAGGCGGACCGGCTTCTCGGGTCGCACCCCGACCTCGCCGAGCCAGTCGCGCAGCGGCCCGGCGTCGCCGTCCTCGATCAGGCTCAGGACCGTACGGGCCAGGTCGGCGCGGCGGGCGCCGCCGACCAGCAGGGCCGGGCCGTCCAGCCAGTCCAGGCCGGGGACGGCCCCGGCGGTGTCGACGGCGGCGCAGCACACCATGGCCGTCACATGGTCGGTGAGCAGCTCCCGGCCGCTGCGGGGCGGCTGGAGCGGGAACAGCGGGCTGAGCCCGTCGACCCAGGGGTCGCGGGCCGAGCCGAACGCGCGGGTCGCGGCGAGCTCCTGCTGGGCGGCCTCCCGGGCCACCTCGGCGCTCAGCCGCAGCTCCAGCTCCTCCGCGACCGCGCCGCCCGCCGGGCCCGCGAGGCGGTCGAGGACGCGCGCCACCGTGGGGGCGGCGAGCGCGGGGGGCACCAGGGGGACGAGGTCCTGGACCGGCGCCCCGCCCGGGGCGGCACCGTGACCGGCGCCGTCCGGCACCGGCTCGGGGACGGCCTCGGGCACCGGCTCGGGTACGGGCTCCGGATACGGGCCGGGGATGTCGTCCAGGACGCGGTGCAGACGGGCCGCCTCCAGCCGCCACTTGCGGTCCACGACCTCCTCCGGGTACTGGCTCCAGGCGACCGGGGACCAGTCGGGCCCGGCCATGGTGGGCCCGCCGTGGAAGAGGCGGGCGGCCAGCAGGGAGGCCGCCTCGTCCATCGCGCCGGGCTCCTCCAGCAGGTCGCAGGCGGGCCGCTCGCCCAGCCGGGAGGCGAAGCCCTCCGCGAGGCGGTCGCGGCGGGACAGCTCGGTGAGGGCGGAGACGACGCCCGCGTCCAGCCGGGAGGGCCAGCGGCCCATCCGCCAGGCGGGCAGCGCGACGCGGTTCAGCAGGCGGTCCCAGCCGGCGTAGGCGAGGCCCACCTGCTCCTGGGCGACGATCCGCAGACCGTAGTCGACGGCCTGGGCGCGCTCGGAGGCGGCGGCGGCGACCCCGCGCTCCATCTCGGCGGCGTGATCCCGGCAGGAGTGCAGCAGCAGCCGGGCGACGCCCCCGACGAACGCGAGGGCCGGGCGCCCCGCGGCGACGGCCACGGCGGCGTCCAGGCCCCGGACGAAACGGCGCGCAGCGGCTATGTCGGGGTTCGCCGAGGGGCCCGTGCCCGCGACCACCGGGGCCAGCAGGGCCCGCAGCTCGGCGACGCGCATCCACCACAGGAACGGCGAACCGATCACCAGGACCGGTGCCGCGCCCGTACGCCGCAGGGGGCGCGGCATGCCGTGCCGGACGCCGCGCGGCGGGCCGTGGGCCGGGTGGGTGCGGTCCTCCAGCCAGCTGTCGCAGTCCGGGGTGAGGGCCATGGCCGAGGGTGCCGGGACGTCCAGCCGCTCGGCGAGGTCGCGGACCAGCCGGTAGAGGTCGGGGGCCGTTTCCTCCGGGATCGGGACGGTGGGGCTCAGCGCGGGCCTGGCCCGGACCACCACGGCGCCGACGGCCGCCGCCAGCGCCAGGGCCAGGAGGGCCGCGCCGATGACGGCCCAGCGGGCCGTGGACCAGCCGCCGCCGTCCGGGATGCGCCCCATGGCTATGCCTGCCAGCAGCACGACCGCCGCTGCCGCCGGCAGCAGGGCCACGGCCACGGCGGCGCTGCGGATGCGCAGCACCGCGAGGGCTTGGGCGCGTGCTACCAGCACGCCTGTTTCCGTACCTGCCACGAGACCGATCACCCCCTGTTGCCAGTTCGGGTTTTCTGCCCAGGAGTGCGACAGCGGCGCAACGCGGAGTGCGTTGCCTTATCCCCCCACTGTGGCACCGGGCTCCGACATCGCAATGCCGGTGGGCCAGTTGCCGGATGCACTTGGCTTGCGCCGCACCCTAGTTGGGGGTGCGGCGCGCGTCAGCCCATTGGGCAACCGCTCACCCGATGGAATGGCTTCGGTCAAAGGCCGTGCCCTCGCCGGAGGCTTCTGGCATGGGTGGGTGCGGCCCCGTTGCCGCCTGCGACGGGGCTCCGCCCCGGACGGGCTGAAATTGCGGGCTCGGCCCGCAGACTACGGACCGCGGTCCGCACATCCAGCCCGTTCGGCGTTTGAGGACGCGGCCGCTGGGGGCACCCCCGGACGGAGTCTGGGGGACGCTCCCGCCGCTGGGGGCACCTCCCAGCGGTAGCTGGGGGAGGCAACGGCGGGTCACTCGTCGGCGGCCGCCCGCGCAGCGATGTCCGTGCGGTGGTGGGAGCCCGCCAGGCGGATGCGGGTGAGGCCCTCGTAGGCGCGGGTGCGGGCCGCGGTCAGGTCGGGGCCCGTCGCCGTCACGGAGAGCACGCGGCCGCCCGCGCTGACCACGTCGCCCGCGGCGTTGTGCGCGGTGCCCGCGTGGAGCACGTACGTCGAGTCCAGCTCGGCGACCTCGGACAGGCCCTCGATCACATCGCCGGTGCGCGGGGTACCGGGGTAGTTGTGCGAAGCCACGACGACGGTGACGGCCGCGCCGTCGCTCCAGCGCAACGGCGGCACCTCCGCCAGCGTGCCCGTGGCGGCCGCGAGCAGCAGCCCGGCCAGCGGCGTCCTGAGGCGGGCCAGCACGACCTGCGTCTCGGGGTCGCCGAAGCGCGCGTTGAACTCGATCACGCGGATGCCGCGCGAGGTGATCGCGAGCCCCGCGTAGAGCAGGCCGGAGAAGGGCGTGCCCCGGCGGCGCAGCTCGTCGACCGTGGGCTGGAGGACGGTCCGCAGCACCTCGTCGACCAGCTTGGGGTCGGCCCACGGGAGCGGGGAGTACGCTCCCATGCCGCCCGTGTTCGGGCCCTCGTCGCCGTCGAGGGCGCGCTTGAAGTCCTGTGCGGGCTGGAGCGGGACGACCGTCTCGCCGTCGGTGACGGCGAACAGGGAGACCTCGGGGCCGTCCAGGAACTCCTCGATGACCACGCGGCCGCAGGCGAGCGCGTGCTCGCGGGCGGCGGCGAGGTCGTCGGTGACGACGACGCCCTTGCCCGCGGCGAGCCCGTCGTCCTTGACGACGTACGGTGCGCCGAAGGCGTCGAGGGCCGCGTCGATCTCGGCGGGGGTGGTGCAGACGTAGGCGCGGGCGGTCGGCACGTTCGCGGTGGCCATGACGTCCTTGGCGAACGCCTTGGACCCTTCCAGCTGCGCCGCTTCCGCCGAGGGGCCGAAGACGGGGATGCCGCGCTCGCGGACGGCGTCGGAGACGCCCGCGACCAGCGGGGCCTCCGGGCCGACGATGACGAGGTCCGCGCCCAGGGACGCAGCGAGCTCCGCGACGGCCGTGCCGTCGACGGCGTCCACCGGGTGCACCTCGGCGACCTCGGCGATGCCGGCGTTGCCGGGGGCGCAGTACAGCGCGGTGACGTCGGGATCGAGGGAGAGTGAGCGGCACAGGGCGTGTTCGCGGGCGCCGCCGCCGATGACGAGGACCTTCACACCGGTCACCCTATTGCCTCGTCGACTGATCGATTCCCAGGGCCGGTCCCGCGGGGTACGGAAACGTCACTTCTGCGGCCCCGCAGGGGTGGGTGGTCATCTCTCCGCCTCCATCCACCCACTCTTTCGGGTGAGTGTGTTTGAGGTCCTATACCGGATTCCTCAGCGCTTACGGACGGAAAAGCATGGATCTTGTGTCCAAGACCGACCGTTCGGCGGTAGGAAGGTGGCTCGCGATCCGTAGCGGCAGTAGGGAGTGCACGGGTGAGCCAGCCGGAGATGCAGCCCGAAGGGCTCCCCCGCGAGCAGGGTGGGAGGCAGCGGGGCGATCTGCGCGGCCGTTCCTTCCCACTCGGTGACTGGGGGGAGCCCGCGGAGCGTCTCGATGAGCTGTACCGATGGGTGGAGAACGGCGCGCTGTATTTGGTCGACTGGTATCTCGCGGACCGCGCCTGGAAACGCCGCTGGGCGCGGGCGCTGCGCATCAGCGCCGCGGTCTGCGCCACGGTGGGCGCCGCCCTGCCGCTGCTCCAGTTGACGAACGTGGTCCGCACCGGTGCCGCGTGGGGCTACCTCGCGCTGCTCGGGGCGGTGGCCTGTGTGGCCGGTGACCGCTATTTCGGGCTGACGTCGGGCTGGATGCGGGCGGTCGCGACGGCACAGGCCGTGCAACGGCGGCTGGAGGCCCTGCAGTTCGACTGGGCGTCGGAGTGCGTGCGCGAGGTGCTCGGCCCGACCGAGGGCACGGCCAGCGAGGCGGCGGAGCGCTGCCTGACCGTCCTGCGGCGCTTCTCGGAGGACGTGTCGGAGCTCGTACGGGCGGAGACCGCGGACTGGATGGTGGAGTTCCGGGCGGGCCCGACGCCGCTGCTGACGCAGTCGCTGGTGTCGTGGGGTCCGCGCGGGGAGGGCGGCGGCCCGCTGCCGCGCTTTCCGCTGCCGCCGGGCACCCGGCCCAACATGCCGCGGCAGCGGCCGCCGGAGTCCCCGCGCTGACGCGCGGCCGGCCGTGTGCGAGGGAGCCCCGTGGCGGCACGGGGCTCCCTCTGTATCGGCATCATCGGCATCAGCTGAAGACGATCATCGAGCCCTGCGCGAGGCTGCGGGTCGCCGCCGCGTGCAGTCCCAGCCAGACGTGGCGTTCCCGCGCGAACGGGCTGTCGTCGTACGGGCCCGGCGCCGCGGGCTCCTCCAGGCCCGTGGGCCGCTCCGGGGCGGCGGGGGCCGCGGGCGGGTTGTCGGGGTCGATGCCCAGGGCGGGCGCCACGGAGTGCAGCTCCCGCAGGAGACCCTGGCTCGACCCCAAGGGGCCGCCGCCTTCGAGGAGTTCGTCGTTGGACAGCGGGTGCGCGAAGTCCACCGGCACGTAGGCGCCCGCGTGGTCGTAGTGCCAGACCAGGTGCGACTGCTGGGCCGTCGTCTCGAACATCTCCAGCAACTGCTCGTAGTCGCCGCCGAGTTCGTCGACCGGGGTGACGGCCAGGCCGCACAGGTTCAGCAGGTGGGCGCGGCGCAGGAAGTGCAGGGCGTCGTAGTCGAACCCGGCCACCGGGGCGACGTCGCCGGAGAGGCCCGGCACATAGCCGAAGACGGGGACCGGGGGCAGTCCCACTTCGTCGAGTGCCTTGTCGTAGGCGGCGATCTCCTCGGCGAAGGGGTTGTCGGGGCTGTGGCACAGCACATCGACGAGGGGGACCAGCCATAGGTCACAGGCCACGTGAGCTCACTCTCGTGCGTGCCGACATTGGTCGGGCCACTGTAGTGCGGGGCGCCCTCTTGTCATACCGGGCGTGGGATCCGGGCTTGGCTTGCGGCCGGTTCGCCGCCTGCGGCGGGGGCTCCCTTCGGGAGCGTCCTCAATCTCCCCCAGCTACCGCTGGGAGGTGCCCCCAGGACGGGCTGGATTTGGGCTCGCCGCCGTTGCGACAGTGCGGGTTGGTTACGCCACTCGCCGTTGCGACAGTGCGGGGCCATGCCGCGCAGGGGTGGTTCGGGACTGCTTCGCTTTACGTCCCGAACCACCCCTGCGCGTCCCGGCCCCTCGCGTCACGGCCAGCCCGTCAGTGGGCCGCCACGTCCCAGACCCAGACGCCGTCGATCTTCTTCGGTTCCGTGCCCGACAGTCGGGTCACCGACTGTCGCAGCGCCTCGCCGTTCGGCCGCGGGTCGAGGATCAGGGCGTCCGCCCGCCAGAAGCGCAGGTCCATGCGGAACTCCCGGCGTTGCTGGTCGCCGATCTCCGGGACCTTGCCGGTCTCGCCGACCTTGCGGAGGAGTTCGGACGTGGGCCGCGGCTGCGGGCCGTAGATGCCGATGCGGTCGGGGCCCCAGGGCCCGTTGAAGTAGCCGCCGGGGAAGGCGAAGCCGAGGTCCGCCCGCACCTGCCAGTGCAGCGCCTCCGTGTCGGAGGGGCTCGGCACGGGCACCGGGACCAGCGTGCGGCCGTCCCGTACGTGCTCGCGCCAGGTGCCGTCCGCGATGAAGGCGGGCACCGGCACGCGCTCGACGGTGCGGTACGGCGTGGGGACGAGCGGCAGGAGGGCCACGGCGAGCGCGGCCCAGCCGAGCAGCCGGTGCGAGCGCTCGCGCTCGCTGCGCATCCGGCGCGCGGCCAGCCGGTCGCAGGCGAGGGCGAGCAGGACGCCCAGGGCGGGCACACAGACCATCGCCACGCGGGACTCGATGACCGACTCGTAGAACGGCAGCTTCCCGACGAGCCGCCACGGGCCGGGCAGCGTCTTGTCCGTGCCGGGCAGCGGAATGTGCCGGCCGAGCGAGAGGACGGCGGCGGCGAGCGCGGTGAAGCCGAGCGCGCGCACCAGCGGCCGGTGCCGCATCCGTACGACGAGGACGACGGCCAGGACGACGAGGGGCCAGCCGAAGAAGGCGTTCTCCTCGGTCCGGTTGACGGAGAGCGCGGCGGCGGTCCGGGGGTCGCCCGCGAGCGACCGGGTGGCGTACTCCAGCAGCGCCATCGGGTTGTTGCCGACCTCGCCGTGCAGCACGCTGTGGTAGCTCTGCGGGCCGAGGAACTGCCAGCCCAGCGGGAAGGCGACCAGGGGCACGGCGACGAGCGCGGCGACGCCGAGGCCGCGGAGCAGCCGCCCGGCGACGGCGCGCGCCGCGTCCGGGTCGGCGACGGCGTAGCAGAAGGCGAAGAGCGCGAAGCCGGTCACGGCCAGCAGCAGCGCCTCCTCGCCGAGGAAGATCTGGTAGGCGAGGAACAGCCCGAGGAGCACGGCGTCCCGGGTCGGCCGCCTGCCCTCGCACAGCCGCAGCATCCGGTCGATGATCGGCGGGATCATGAACAGGACGACGAAGTTGGGGTGCGCGTTGCCGTGCGAGATCATCGGCGGCGCGAAGGCGCAGAAGGCGCCGCCGAGCGCGGCCGCCCAGCGGGAGCGGACGAAGCGCTTGGCGATCAGCCAGTACCAGGAGCAGGCGGTCGCGGCCAGGCCGCCGGTCAGCACGATCGCCCAGGTGACGTGCGCACCGAGGGCGAGCGTCACGGGCGCGAGGGGCACGGACAGCCCGAGCATGGCGGTGTTGGCCATGAGGTTCACGCCGAGCGGGGCGTTCTGCAGGTCGGTGAAGAGCGGGTTCCGCAGGTGCGCGACGTTGTCGGCGGTGACGGCGAAGAACCACTCCCACTGCGTCTGGTCGGAGCCGGAGTCGGCCAGGTAGCTGTGCCCCAGGCCGCCCCACAGCCCTCCGTACAGCACGAAGGAGACCAGCAGGAAGAGCGCGGGCACGGCGAGCCGTACGGGGTCGAGCGTGCGCCAGCGGAGGCGGACGAGGTCGGCGAGCACGGTCGGGTAGGCGAGCGGCCGGATCTTGGAGCCGGGCTGGTGGGACCAGCGGACGGGCACCTCGGTGACCTCCCAGCCCCGCTGATGGAAGAAGCGCAGCAGCTCGACGTCGTAGCTCCAGCCGTCGAGGCGGGACTCGGCGCACGCGGCGCGGACGCGGTCGCCGTCGAAGAGCTTGAAGCCGCACTGGGTGTCCCGTATGCCGGGCACGGCGGTGGCCCGTATCAGCCGGGAGCCGGCGCGGCCCATGAACTCGCGGACGGCGTGCTGGCGGACGGCTATCCGGGAGCCGGGCAGCGCGCGGGAGCCGATGGCCGCGGCGGCGCCCTCGTCCAGGCCGCGCGCGAGCAGGTCGAGCTCCTCGATCGGGGTGGCCAGGTCGGCGTCGGTGACCAGGACGCGGCGGCCGTGCGAGGCGAGGACCCCGGTGCGCACGGCGTGGCCCTTGCCGCGGTTGTCGGGGGTGCGCAGCAGCCGGATGCGGGGGTCGGTGGCGGCGGCGGCCTCGGTGATGTCCGCGGTGGCGTCGGTGGAGCCGTCGTCGACGACGATCAGCTCCCAGGTGTCCGTGGCCTTCCCCAGGTGGGCGCGTATCGCCTCCAGCGTGGGGCCCAGCCGGTCCTCCTCGTCGTACGCCGGGACGATCACCGTGAGGTCGACGGGCGGTGCGGAGGGGAGGCCGGGCCGGGGCGCGCGGGCAGCGGGATCGGACGGCTGGGAAGGGAACATCACGGAGATCGGACGTCCTCAGACGGCCGTCGGTTGCGGGTTCGTGCGCGTCTTCATTCGTGATCCCATCCCGTCGGCCGATGACTGTGTGCGGCCTTCGACCCTATTCGGTCAGTCCGGAGATCAGTGCCAGGGAATGTCGGTTGTAGTCGGTGATGATGTCCTCCGCGGCGGTCGCGTCCCCGGCCGCCACGGCTTCGACGAGCTCGCCGTGGCCGTGCCACAGGCGGCCGCGCAGCGACGGCACCCGGCGCAGCAGCGGCACGGTGAAGACCCAGCTCTGCACCCGGACCCGGTCCAGGAAGTCGGATATGTAGGGATTGCCCACCAGTCCGGCGAGCTCGCGCCAGAAGCGCAGGTCGTAGCCGATGAGGATGTCCAGGTCGCCCGCGAGCGCCGCCCGGCCGGCCTCCTCGGCGCGCCGTCGCACGGAGGCCAGGGCGGCCGGGCTCGCCGTGAACAGGGTGTGCCCGGCGGAGCGCCGGAAGATGCCCTCCACGATCAGCGCGCGGGCCTCGACCATGTCCCGGAAGTCGGCGTACGTGAACTCGCGCACGCGGTAGCCCTTGTGCAGTTCCACGTCGAGCAGCCCCTGCGAGCAGAGGTCGAGCAGCGCCTCGCGCACGGGAGTGGCGGAGACGCCGTACTGTTCGGCGATCTCCTTGACCGTGAACTGGCGGCCCGCCGGGAGCCGTGCCGCGATCACTTCGTCGCGCAGGGCGTCGGCGATCTGCGAGCGCAGCGTCGTCCGTCTGACAGCCTCGCTGCCGGGCATCGTCGTCCGTCTCCCCTTCCGTGACCGGGCGCCCGCATGCGAACGGCCCCCGACCAAGATAGGCGAGGGCCGTCGCGGTGCGTACGGGCGTGCGCGCGGGAAGGGAGAACGCTACCTGCCGTCCCGGGCGGTGTGCGCGTCGGCCGCCGTGAGCGCCTCGTCGAGGAGCGCGAGGCCCTCCTTGGCCTCCTCCTCGGTGATGGTGCAGGGCGGCACGACGTGGGTGCGGTTCATGTTCACGAAGGGCCACAGGCCGGACCTCTTGCAGGCCGCGGCGAAGGCGGCCATGGGGGCGTTGCCCTCGCCCGCCGCGTTGTACGGCACGAGCGGTTCGCGGGTGGCGCGGTCCCGGACGAGTTCGAGCGCCCAGAAGACGCCGAGGCCGCGCACCTCGCCGACGCTGGGGTGGCGCTCGGCGAGCTCGCGCAGGCCGGGTCCGAGGACGGTCTCGCCGATGCGCGCGGCGTTCTCCACGATGCCCTCCTCCGCCATCGTGGTGATCGTCGCCACGGCGGAGGCGCAGGCCAGCGGGTGACCGGAGTAGGTGAGGCCGCCGGGGTAGGGCCGCTCGTCGAAGGTGGCGGCGATCTCCGCGGAGATCGCGACGCCGCCGAGCGGTACATAGCCGGAGTTGACGCCCTTGGCGAAGGTCAGCAGGTCGGGGGTGACGCCGAAGCGGTCGGCGGCGAACCAGTGGCCGGTGCGCCCGAAGCCCGCCATGACCTCGTCCAGGACGAACACGATGCCGTACCGGTCGCAGATCTCGCGGACGCCTGGGAGGTAGCCGGGCGGCGGAACCATGATCCCGGCGGTGCCGGGCACGGTCTCCAGGACGATCGCGGCGATCGTCCGCGGGCCCTCGAAGACGATGGTGTCCTCCAGGTGCCGCAGCGCGCGCTCGCACTCCTGCTCCTCGGTCTCCGCGTGGAACGGCGAGCGGTACAGGAAGGGCGCCCAGAAGTGCACGACGCCCGCGGAGGCGGTGTCGGAGGGCCAGCGGCGCGGGTCGCCGGTCAGGTTGATGGCCGCGGCGGTCGCTCCGTGGTACGAGCGGTAGGCGCTGAGCACCTTGGGGCGGCCGGTGTGCAGCCGGGCCATGCGGACGGCGTTCTCGACCGCCTCGGCACCGCCGTTGGTGAAGAAGATCTTGTCGAGGTCGCCGGGCGTCCGCTCGGCGATCAGCCGCGCCGCCTCGCTCCGTACGTCCACGGCGAAGCCGGGCGCGATGGTGCACAGCTTCGCCGCCTGCTCCTGGACCGCGGCGACGACCTTGGGGTGCTGGTGGCCGATGTTGGTGTTGACCAGCTGGGAGGAGAAGTCGAGGTAGCGGTTGCCGTCGTAGTCCCAGAAGTACGAGCCCTCGGCACCGGCGACGGCCAGCGGCTCGATGAGGCCCTGCGCGGACCAGGAGTGGAAGACGTGCGCGCGGTCGGCGGCCTTGACGGCGGCGCCGGTGCGGGGGTCGGGCTGCGTGCTCACGGTCGTTACCTCGACTCGGTTCGGGGCTCGTGCGGGGGCTCGTGCGGAGTGCGGAACCGCCAGCCTAGGAAGCGGGACGCGGGCCCGGGTACCGGCACTCTGTCTGCCGCTCGCCGCGCCCGCCGACACAGTGCCGGGTGGCGAACGGCCCGCGACACCACGGAAATTCATCGCTCCCGCCTTCCGTCCGCGTTCCCGCCCGCGTGCTACGGTCGATTTCCGTTGCGGTTTTGGAAATACATTTCCCCGTGCGCCTGACGGTCGACGACCTTCGGGCGCACTTGCGTTGTTCCGTGCTGTACGGAATTTCTGCACCGCGCTGCTCACTTGTAGGAGAACTGTCTTGGCTACCGGCACCGTGAAGTGGTTCAACTCGGAAAAGGGCTTCGGCTTCATCGCGCAGGACGGCGGCGGCGCCGACGTCTTCGCCCATTATTCGAACATCGCGACCCAGGGCTACCGCGAACTCCAGGAAGGCCAGAAGGTCTCCTTCGACATCACCCAGGGCCAGAAGGGCCCGCAGGCGGAGAACATCCTTCCGGCCTGAACCCCCTGTCGGCCGACGGCCGGGACCGCCGCACTTTCACCGTGCGGGGTCCCGGCCGTTTGCCGTCCGGCTATTCTCCGCGAGGAACGGGCGGGGGATGCGCGGGGAGGGAGCGGGACATGGAAAGCCTGGGGCCGGAGGATCCACGGACACTCGGGGCGTACCGGTTGCTCGGCCGGCTGGGCGCGGGGGGCATGGGCCGGGTGTACCTGGCCCGTTCGGACCGGGGCCGTACGGTGGCGGTCAAGCTGGTCCACCGGGAGCTGGCCGGCCAGGAGGAGTTCCGGCGGCGCTTCCGGGCGGAGGTGCGGGCCGCCCGGCAGGTCGGCGGGGAGTGGACCGCGCCCGTCCTCGACGCGGACACCGACGCGGAGATCCCCTGGGTCGCCACCGGCTATATCGCGGGACCGTCCCTGCGGCAGGTCGTCGACAACGACCACGGGCCGCTGCCCGAGCGGTCCGTGCGCATCCTGGGCGCCGGGCTCGCGCGGGCCCTGCAGGCCATCCACGCGGCGGGCGTCGTCCACCGCGACCTCAAGCCGTCGAACGTGCTGATCACCCTGGACGGGCCGCGCGTCATCGACTTCGGCATCGCCCGCGCCCTGGATGGGGGCACCTCCCATGCCGTCAAGGCTATGGGGGACCTGACGGGTGACGCCCTGACCCGGACCGGCGCGGCCGTGGGCTCGCCCGGCTTCATGTCGCCCGAGCAGGTGCGCGGCGCCCGCGTCACGCCCGCCAGCGACATCTTCTGCCTCGGCTCGGTGCTGGCCTACGCGACCACCGGCAGGCTGCCGTTCGGCACGGCCGACAGCGGCGTCCACGCGCTGATGTACCGGATCGCCGAGGAGGAACCGGACCTCGACGGAGTGCCGGACTCCCTCCGGCCGCTGATCGCGGAGTTCCTCGCCAAGGACCCCGCCGACCGGCCCACCCCCGCGCAGGCCCTGGAGCGCACGGGCGCCGGGGAACTGCCCGCGGACCTCCCGGCCACGGACCCCTGGCTGCCGGGCGCCCTGGTCGCCCGGCTCGGACGGCACGCCGTCCGGCTGCTGGAGGTGGAGGAGCCCGTACGGTCCCCCGAACCGCCGCCCGCCGCCGGGCCGGTGCCGGACCCGACGCTGATATCCCCGCCGCAACCGCCGCACCCGCGGCAGCCGCTGCCGGACGCCGAACCGCCGACCGTGACCGCGAACCGCCCGGTCTCCCAGCCGCTGCCGCCCGCCTACGGACCGCCGTCCGCGGGCGCGTACGGCAGCGGCCCCTTCGGCACCGGGACGCGGATCGGCTATGCGCCGCCGCCCCCGCCGCGCCGCTCCCGGCTGCCCGTCGTGCTGACCGCGGTGGTGGCCGCGGCACTGCTCGCGGGCGGCGGGGCCGTCTATCTGATCAAGCAGGACGCGGACAACACCACCGCGCACGGACCCTCGCCGGCGCCCTCCGCACCGGGCTCGCCCCCGTCACCGTCCCCCGCTCCCCCGACGACGCCCGGCGGCGACGGCAAGGCGGACGGCGCCGTACCGCAGGCGTTCCTGGGCACGTGGGAGTCCGGCTTCAGCACCGAGTTCGGCACGCAGAACCGCCGTGTGACCGTCCGGCAGGGGGCGGTCGGCGCGGCCGTGGCCGACATCAGCGCCACGGGCACGGACAAGGACGGCCGTTCCTACCGCTGTCTGTGGACCCAGTCCCTGACCGGCGGGGGCACGGGCGGCTCCCCGCTGCTCCTGGTCCGCGCCGGCACCGTCGTCGCCGAACCCGCCGACGACTGCGTCCCGGCCCAGGGCAGCGAGCTGACCCTGCTGCCGGACGGCGGCATGCGGCGCGTGCTCACTGGTTCCACGGACGCGCCGCTGACCTACCGCAGGGCCGGATGAGAAGAGCCGGATGAGAAGAGCCGGGTGAAAAACGCGCGGCGCCCCGGCGGACGGATCCACCGGGGCGCCGCGCACAGCCGTCGCGTTACGACAGGAACGAGTTGATCTCGATCGTCTCGGTACGGCCCGGACCGACGCCGATCGCGGAGATCGGCGCGCCGGACATCTCCTCCAGGGCCTTCACGTAGGCCTGCGCGTTCTTCGGCAGGTCGGAGAAGGTCTTGGCCTTGGTGATGTCCTCGGACCAGCCCGGCAGCATCTCGTAGATCGGCTTCGCGTGGTGGAAGTCGCTCTGGCTGTAGGGCAGTTCCTCGACGCGCTTGCCGTCGATCTCGTAGGCGACGCAGACCGGGATCTGCTCCCAGCCCGTGAGGACGTCGAGCTTGGTGAGGAAGAAGTCCGTCAGACCGTTCACACGGGTCGCGTAGCGGGCGATGACCGCGTCGAACCAGCCGCAGCGGCGGTCACGGCCGGTGGTCACACCACGCTCGCCACCGATGGTGCGCAGCGCCTCGCCGTCCTTGTCGAACAGCTCGGTCGGGAACGGACCGGCGCCGACGCGGGTGGTGTACGCCTTGAGGATGCCGATCACGCGGCTGATCTTCGTCGGGCCCACGCCCGCACCCGTGCAGGCGCCGCCCGCGGTCGGGTTGGACGAGGTGACGAAGGGGTACGTGCCGTGGTCCACGTCGAGCAGCGTGCCCTGGCCGCCCTCGAAGAGGACGACCTTGCCCTCGTCGATGGCGTTGTTGAGGATCAGCGTCGTGTCGGCCACGTACGGCTTGATCTGCTCGGCGTAGGTGAGCAGCTCCTCGACGATCGCGCCGGCCTCGATGGCGCGGCGGTTGTAGAGCTTCGCCAGGATCTGGTTCTTGAAGTCGAGAGCGGCCTCGACCTTCTGCGTCAGGATCGACTCGTCGTAGAGGTCCTGGACGCGGATGCCCACGCGGTTGATCTTGTCCGCGTAGGTCGGGCCGATACCGCGGCCCGTGGTGCCGATCTTCCGCGAGCCGAGGAAGCGTTCCGTCACCTTGTCGACCGTGGTGTGGTACGGCGTGATCAGGTGCGCGTTACCGCTGACCAGCAGCTTGGACGTGTCGACGCCACGCTCGTTGAGTCCGCTCAGCTCGGAGAGCAGGACCGCCGGGTCGACGACGACTCCGTTGCCGATCACCGGGGTGCACCCCGGCGAGAGGATTCCGGAAGGGAGGAGATGCAGCGCGTATTTCTGGTCGCCGACGACCACCGTGTGGCCGGCGTTGTTGCCACCTTGGTAGCGCACCACATAGTCCACGGATCCACCGAGGAGGTCGGTGGCCTTTCCCTTGCCCTCGTCACCCCACTGAGCACCGAGCAGCACAAGTGCGGGCACAGGCGTACACCCCTTCCGGGCGGGGCATGTCCAACGTGCGTGGTGGTGTTCACCCGCTTGCTCAGGGCGTACACCACCGCTAGAGCCGTCGAACCGGTGCCCCGGATAGACGAAGCCCCTGGCGCAACAGCGACAGGGGCTCTTGCACCGAGAGATTACCTGAGGAAGGACCGAGGTGTCGGCTCCAGACTCCACCGAGCAGTCGCTGCTCGTGGTCATCGACCCGGTCGCCCGACGCGTGGACGGCGAGTCCGTACGGATCGCGAGGGACGTCCTCTGCGGTGGCGCACCGGCCAAGATATGCCTCCCCGAGGGGCCGCAGGACGTCGAGCGCGCCCTGGCCCGGAGGGGCCGCAGGAGGCCCGTCGTCATCGGTGACGACCGGGCCCTGCTGCGGGTCGTCGATCTGCTGCACCAGCGCCGTGACCTGGCGGAAGTGCCGGTCTCGCTGATTCCGGTCGGGCCCCTCCCGGCCGTCTCGCTGGCCCGCGCGCTGGGGGTGCCGCTGGGCACGGTCGCGGCCGCGCGGGCCGTGCTGGACGGCACCGAGCGGCGGCTGGACGCGCTGGTGGACGACGGCGGGGGCGTGGTGCTGGGCGGGCTGTGGATCCCGGGGACGGGCGGCCGGGACCGGGCCGCGAACGCGGTGGACGCCACTGCGCCGAACGGGGCCGGGGGCTGCATAACCGACGTGGCCGATATCACCGAGGTCACGGATACCGCGGACGCGCCGGGTTGCGATCACCAGCCGTGGTGGTCCCCGGCCGCGCGGACGGCCCGCTCGGCGCTGACCCTGCTGACCGGCCCGGCGGCCCGGCACCACGTGCCGTCGTGCACCCGGCTGCGGGTGGAGGCGGACGGGGTGCTCCTCGTGGACCTGGGGGATCCGGTGGCGCGGGTGGCGGTCTGCGCGGTGGACGGGCGGGCGGAGGTGATCGTCCACCCGCACGCCATGGACCAGCCGGTACGCGCCCGCGCCCGGCGCGTCACGGTCACGGGCCCGTCCTTCCGCTACCGGGCGGACAACGTCCTGACGGGCCCGGTCCACACCCGCACGTGGTCCCTCCGGGAGGGGGCGTGGCGATTGGTCCTCCCGCGGACGTGAACTGTCCGTCCGCTGCCTTTGCCGCCTGCGGCGGGGCGGCCTGCGGCCGTGTCCTCAATCTCCCCCAGCTACCGCTGGGAGGTGCCCCCAGGACGGGCTGGATTCAGCCCGTCCGGCGATTGAGGACACCGCGCGGAGCGCGGTCCGGGGTCCGGGGGTCTCCCCCGGTTTCGGGGAGGGGCGCAGCCAGGGGCCGGGGGCACGCCCCCGAGGCGGTCACCCGCCCGGGGTGACGAGGCCGGCTTCGTACGCGAAGACGGCCGCCTGCGTCCGGTCCCGAAGCCCGAGCTTCACCAGGATCCGGCTCACATGCGTCTTCACCGTCGACTCGGCGACCACCAGCCCGGCCGCGATCTCCGCGTTGGAGCACCCCTGCGCCACCAGCACCAGCACCTCCGTCTCCCGCTCCGTGAGCTCCCCCACCCGCTCCCGCGTCGGCACCTTCGGCGTGCCGAGCCGGGAGAACTCCTGGATGAGCCGCTTGGTGACCGTCGGGGCGAGCAGCGCCTCGCCGGAGGCCACGATGCGCACGCCGTCGGCGAGCTGCCGGGCCGACGCGTCCTTGAGCAGGAAGCCGCTGGCCCCGGCCCGCAGCGCTTGGTAGACGTACTCGTCAAGGTCGTAGGTGGTCAGCACCAGCACCTTCGCGTCGGCGTCGGCGGCGACGATCTCCCGGGTCGCCTCCAGACCGTTGAGCACCGGCATCCGGATGTCCATCAGGACGACGTCGGGGCGGAGCGCGGCGACCTGTTCGACGGCCCGCCGCCCGTCGACCGCCTCGCCGACCACCTCGATGTCGGGCATGGCGTTCAACAGGACGGAGAAGCCCTCGCGGACCATCATCTGGTCGTCGACGATCAGCACACGGATGGTCATGCGGCGGCCTCCCCCACGGCGACCGGGAGGAACGCGGCGACCTCGTAGCCGCCGTCGCCCGTGGCCTCCGCGGTCAGTTCGCCACCGAGCATCGCGACCCGCTCGCGCATGCCGAGCACACCGTGCCCGGCACCGGGCGAGGGCTTGACGAAACGGTCCGCCGGACCGTTGACGACCCGCAGTCCCAGCCCGCCGAGCACATGGCTGACCTCCACGCGGACGGCGGCGCCGGGCGCGTGCCGCAGGGTGTTGCTCAGCGCCTCCTGCACGATGCGGTACGCCGACAGCTCCACGCCCTGCGGCAGCGGCCGCACCGCGCCGGTGGTGACGTGCTCGACCTCGGCACCGGCCGCGCGGACGTTGTCGATCAGCGCGCCGATGTCGGCCAGGGTGGGCTGCGGCGCCTCGGGACCGGCGAAGGCATCGGGGTTCTCGGACCGTACGACACCCAGCACGCGGCGCAGCTCGGTGAGGGCCGACACGGCGTTCTCGCGGATCGTCTGGAACGCGGCGGCGAGCTCCGGCGGGGTGTTCTCGACCCGGTACGGGGCGGCCTCCGCCTGGATCGCGACGACCGACATGTGGTGCGCGACGACGTCGTGGAGCTCGCGGGCGATGGTGGTGCGCTCCTCCAGAACCGTCCGCCGGGACCGCTCCACCTCGGTGACCGCCGCCTGCGCCGCGACCTGCTGCTTGGACTCGCGCAGGCCGCGGACGGCGAGGACGACGAAGGTCGCGAGCCCGGACAGCACCATCATCCGGAACAGATCCCCGACGAAGAAGTCGCCGCCGTACGCGCCGTACACCCTGCTGACCAGCGAGAGGAAGACCGCCAGTACCCCGGTGAGCAGCCACATCTCGGCCGCCACGCGGGGCCTGGTCCGCACCGCGACGACCAGCAGGACGAAGAGGTACGAGAAGAAGCTGCCCGGTGACCACGGGCCGAAGGCGCTGCCGGTGAAGAGCATCCCCGGGAGCAGGAGCACGGCGAGCGCCAGCCACCACGCACCGACCGGCCGGAACAGCGTCATCACCATCGGCGCCCCGACGACCAGCGCTGTGACCACCCCGAACGGCAGGCCCCCTCGGCTGACGACCGCGAGCATGACCATGCCGGCGAAGCCGACGAGGAGGCCGTGCGGGAGCCACCGGGCGTAGCGCCCGGCCCGGCCCGGCAGCATGCGGACCAGCCGGTGGTCGGCGGGCAGCGGCGGCAGTGGGCGAAAGGCGAAGGCGTCGGTGAAGAGGTCCTCGCGAAGGTGCCCGAGGGCACTCTTCGCGAGACGCGCCTCGCTGCGCAGTCCGGTCTCATGGATGTCGGTCACCCGACCACCGTAGGCAACCCACCCTGCCGACGGCGTCCACAACAATGCGGATCTCCGGGGGTCCGCCTCAGGTACGACGCGCTTACCGCGAGGGTGACCGGACCTCCGACTGCGGGCCGCCGCCTGCGGCGGGGGCGGCCTGCGGCCGCGTCCTCAAACGCCGGACGGGCTGGATTTTCCGGACCGTGGCTCTTCGGCCTGCGGCCCGCAAGCTGCGGACTACGCCCGCAAATCCAGCC
>NZ_JBSFWT010000115.1:0-20353 GCF_053594975.1 Streptomyces sp. NPDC002537 | reverse complement strand
CGCCGCTGGAGACGGGGTTTTGGCTGCTGAAGCCTTCACAGCTGAGCGGGGGTACCTGGGCGGACGCGAAGGAAGGCGGCGAGTGGTTCGGGACTGCTTCGCTTTACGTCCCGAACCACCCCTGCGCGTCCCGGCCCCTCCCGTCACCCATGTATTTCAGCCCGTCCGGCGTTTGAGGACAGCGCGCGGAGCGTGCTTCGGGGTCTGGGGCGGAGCCCCAGTTCGGGAAGGGGCGGGGCTGGGGAAAGAGAAACCTCGGCCTAGCCGATTCCCTGGCGGTCCGGCTGCAACGCGAAATCCCGGTCGGCCGGTTCCGGGACCGTGCGTTCGACCGCTTGCCGCAGCAGCACGCGATGCCGCCGCAACGGCGAGCGCCGCCCTTCCGGGGCCAGAGCCGACAAGTCGTCCAGCGCCGCCATCAACCGCCGGGTCACCTGCGGAGCCCCCGTGGCGCAGTGGCGGATCTCGGCGAAGCCCAGGTCGACGAGGTCGGTCCAGCCGGGCAGGTCCTGCACCAGCCGTACCGCGCCCTGCCGGTCGCGGTGCTGGAGCGCGCCGAGTGGCCGGTCGGCGACCACGGCCAGGATCTGCACGATGCGGTCCAGGCACTGGACGGCCGTCGTCGGGTCGTTGACGGCGGGGGACAGGGCCCGCTGCGCGATGTCGGACAGTTGCCGCAGTCCGAACCCCAGGTCCTGGTGGAAGGTCCGCTCCACCCCGACCGAGACGGTGTAGCGCAGCGCCCGCGAAGGCGGCGGGCCGCCGCCGTGCACGGCGAGCAGCGGCGTCCCCGGCACCACGAAGTCCCCGATCCGCGGGATCAGCCGCAGTACCACCCCGTACCGCCGCGCCACCCGCACCAGCCGGGCGATGTTCACGTCCCGCAGCACCCCGCCCCGCCCCCGGTGCGCGACGGTGGCGACGGCCGGGGCGAGCTCCGGGGCCTCGGCGCCCGCCGCGCCGTGCTTGTCCAGCACCCGGAACGACTCCCGGGCGATGTGGTCGATGACGTGGCTGACCCGCATCAGCCGGATCGTGGAGTTCACATAGGCGACGAACAGCGCCAGGCTCACCAGCACCATCAGCACACAGGCGACGCTGGAGATGATCGGCACCGTCTGCACGGTGCGCGGGTCGGTGTCCCCCTGGTACGAGGCCTGCACCAGCAGCGCGAACAGGAACGTCGCCAGGAACCAGGCGAAGGTGCACTTGGTGATCCGGCTCCGCACGTAGAGCCGCACGACGCGGGGCGAGAACTGCCCGCTGGCCATCTGGAGCGCGACCAGGCTGATGGAGAACACCACACCGATGAAGGTCAGCATCGCGGACCCGACGGTGGTGATGATCGTCTTGGTGTCGTCGGCGAGGTCGATCAGGCCAGAGACGGTGGTGTAGTCACCGTCCGCCTGCAGTGCCTCGATCAGCAGCCCGTCGAGGACGAGGGAGACCCCGGCCAGCACCGCCGCCCCCGTCAGCCCCACGGCCGGGGCGAACCAGAAGGTGTCCCGCAGGTGTTCCCGCAACGGCGACAGCGGCCGGGGCCTGCGCCGCGGCACCGCACTGGTCATTGCCCCGTTTTGTCCAGTCTTGGCCATAAATGGAGCTTATGGCCCGCATAGGTACCCAGGTAAACGGCACTCCGAAACCTTGGTATTGTTATCCATGTCGCCGCGGGGAACACCCCGCAGAGACAAACACCCGGTCCGGGTGGCGGAATGGCAGACGCGCTAGCTTGAGGTGCTAGTGCCCTTTATCGGGCGTGGGGGTTCAAGTCCCCCCTCGGACACCAGAGGAAACCCCAGCATTTGCTGGGGTTTTTCTGTGTTTGGGAGGCGGTTGCGACCACGGCGTGACCAGCGGCGTGACCAACGGCAGCCCTTCACAGATATCCCCTTTTGGCCGGAGTCGGTACCTTTGTGACTCCGGCAGCAGCCGCTTCGCTGCGCTCCCAGAGATCCACGAGGCATGAACGTTCGTACCGACAGCAGCATCAACGGTGACGGTTCCACCGATGTGACCCGCCGCCCCGTCCGGGTGGGCGTGCTCGTCACCGCCCTCCTCACGGCCTGTATCGCCTTCCAGCTCAACGCGAGCATGCTCAGCCCCGCGCTGAAGAGCATCGAGGACAGCCTCGGTGCGAGCTCCGCCGAGATCGGTCTCACCCAGACCGCGTTCTTCACCTCGGCCGCACTGTTCTCGCTCTTCCTGCCGCGCCTCGGCGACGTCATCGGCCGCCGCAAGGTCCTGGCCGGGATGCTCGCCCTCATGGCCGTCGGCTGCGTCATCGCCGCGCTGGCGACGAGCGTGCCCATGCTGTTCGTCGGCCGCGTCGTCCAGGGCGCGTCCGGCCCGGTCGTCCCGCTGTGCCTGATCATGCTGCGGCAGGAGGTCACCGAGCCCAAGAAGTACGGCACCCTCCTCGGCGTGATCACCGCCGTCAACGGCGGCATCGCCGGCGTCGACTCCCTCGCGGGCGGCTACCTCGCCGACAACCACGGCTTCGGGTCCGTCTTCTGGGCCATGGCCGTCGTCGCCGTGATCGCCACGGCCCTCGTCGCCACCCTCACCCCCGAGACCAAGGTCCCGGATGCGAGCCGCATGGACTGGCCCGGCGTCGGCCTGCTGGTCGTCTCGGTCGGCTCGCTGCTCATCGCCCTCAACGAGGCGGGCAAGCTCGGCGCCGCGAACTGGACGTTCGTCGGCGTCCTCACGGTCGTCTCCGCCGTCGCCTTCGCCCTGTTCTGGCGCACCGAGGACCGCAGCCACCACCCCCTGGTCGCCACCCGGCACCTGCGGCAGCGCTCCACGTGGGCGACCCTGCTGACCACCGTGCTCACCATGACCGGCGTGTTCGCCGTCATGAACGGCCTGATCCCCGCGTTCGCCCAGGACGCCAAGGCCGGGCTCGGCATGACCGCCGAACAGTCCGCCTGGTGGACCCTCACGCCGTACGCGCTCGCCGGCCTCGCCATGGGCCCGGTCGCCGGGCGCCTCGCCGCGACCTTCGGCTACGGCCGCGTCCTGCGCCTGGGCCTCGTCGGGGCCGTGGGTTCCGTCGTGCTGATGATCGTGACGATGCCCGCCCACTCGCGGCCGCTGCTGCTGCTCGCCTCCCTCCTCGTGGGCATCACCTACGCGGGTGTGGCGAACATCGTCCTCAACGGGCTCGGCATCGTCCTGTCCCCCAGCGAGAACCCGGGCTTCCTCCCCGGGCTCAACGCGGGCGCCTTCAACCTCGGCGCCGGACTCAGCTTCGCCGTGCTGTACGCGGTGAAGACCGCGATGGCGCCCTCGGACCCGGCGTCGTCGGCCGGCTACACCTCCGGCATGATCGCCGGAGTCGTGATCCTGGCCGCGGCCATCGCGACGTCCTTCCTCATCCCGAAGCCGGTGGCCGCCGAAGCGCACGCCTGACCCGGCCCCGACCCGACCCCCGCGGGGGCTGCCCCCGTGGCAGCCCCCGCGGAGTCGTACGGAGTCATGTCGCGGGCCATGTCGCGTACCCGCGCATGCCGTACAGCAGCGGCGCCGGGCGCGGTTCCGGCACCGTCCCCGTACGGACGACCTCGCCCAGGACGATCGTGTGGTCGCCCGCCTCGGTGAGCCTCGTCACCCTGCACTCCGCCACCGTGTGGGCGTCCTCCGGGAGGAGGGGCAGCCCCGTGCCGGGCGACGGCCGCCAGGGGATCTTGTCGAAGCGGCCCGCGTCCCGGGTGGCGAACGCCTCCGCGGCGCGGCGGCCCGCCCCGTGCAGCAGGTTCAGCGCGAACCGGCCGTGCTCGGCGAGCACCGGCAGGGTGCTGCCCGTGGTCGACGCGCAGACCAGGAGCAGCGGCGGGTCGAGCGAGACGCCGCACCAGGCGGTGCACGCGAAACCGTACGGATTCCCGGTCCCGTCCCGTGTGGTGACCACCGCCACCCCGCTGGGATGGGAGGCCATCAGGGCGCGGAAGCTGTCGGGATCCACCAGGGCGAGGCCCTGGCAGTACGCGGTGGTCATGGCGGTTTCCTCTCGGCAGTGACGGTCATGACGTCGTCCCCGGGGCCCGGGGAGCGGTGCCGGCCGCTCTCGTGACGGCGACGCTCGCGGCGCACAGCGCCGTGACCACCCCCGCGAACACGCACGCGGCGGTCATCAGCGTCCCCTCGGCCAGCAGCACGGCCACACCGACGACCGGCAGGGTCAGCCCCAGATACGCGGCGACGAAGTAACTGGAGACCAGCTCGGACATCCGGCCGGGCGGCGCCTGGGCGGCCACCAGGGCCAGGCCGGACTTGAAGGACGTGCCCGCGCCCGCGCCGCCCAGCACCGAGCCGCACAGGAACAGCGGCAGCGACGCCGCGGACAGCCCCGCGACCAGGAGGGCGAGCCCGAGCGGCACGGCGGCCATGCCCGCCGTCAGGCCGGTGCGCGGCGGCAGCCGCACCGCGAGGAGCTGCGCCGCCCCCGCCGACCCGAAGGCGCTGAACGCCACCAGCCCGACGGCCAGATGACTGTGGTCGTGCAGGCCCTGGACGAGGAAGTTCCCCGCCAGCGACGCCAGCAGGCCGAGCAGCGCGAACGACGCGAACACCGCGACCGCGGCCGCCGCGAAGGTACGCCGCGCGGCCGCCGGGACGCTCAGCCGCTGCGGCCGCACCCGGCCCCCGCGCGGCGCGACCGGCTCGGGCAGCACCGCCAGCGCCGCGCCCGGCAGCAGCAGGGCGGCCAGCACCGCGTACGGGACGACGGTGGGCGAGGGCGCGTACTCCACCAGCAGGCCGGACAGCAGCGAACCGCCGCCCAGCCCGGCCATGTTGGTGACCGAGGCGATCAGGGCCGCCCGCGGCCGGTCGGGATGCAGCTCCCCCAGATAGGCGGTGGCCGCGCCCGTGGTCAGCCCCACCGAGACGCCCGACAGCACCCGCCCCGCGAACAGCCCCGGCAGCGTCGGGAAGGCGAGGAAGACCCCACAGCTCACCCCGGCCACCAGCAGCGCCGGGGCGAGCGTGGCCCGCCGTCCGATCTGGTCCGAGAGCCCCCCGAACAGCAGCAGCGCGACGAGGATGCCCACCGCGTAGGCCGCGAAGACCAGGGCGACCACCGGCGGCGACAGGTGCAGCCGCTGCGCGTACACGGCGTAGACGGGTGTGGGCACGGTGCCGCCCGCCATCACCGCGAACAGCGCGTAGGTCACGGCGGGGACGGCGGCCCGCGGCACCGCCGCGGGCCTCGGCGCGGCAGGGGCGGGCGCCGCCTGCCGTGGTCGGACGGCGCTCACCAGTCGAAGGCCGTCGCGTCGTACAGGTTCACCCCGAGGGCCGCCTTGCCGAGGTACTCCAGGCACTCCTCCGGCTTGGCGGGCATGACGGACGCGAAGGACGCCTCCCGCAACAGCCGCTCCAGCGGCCGCGAGCGGCTCACCGCGGCCGATCCGCAGATCCGCACGGCGTCCTGGGCGAGCGCCGGGCCGACCTCGCTCACGACGTACTTCGCGGCGTGCACCGCGGCGTTGGCCTCGACCGTCCCCCGCCGCCGGTCGATCAGGGCGCCCGCCTCGTGGACCAGCGCGCGGGCGGCGCCCAGCCGCGCGCACATCCTGCCGAGCTCCCGCCGCAGCACCGGCGAGGCGGCCCGCTCGGGCGAGGCGGCCACGTGGTCGGTGGTGAAGCGGAGGACGGCCTCGGCGATCCCCAGATAGGCGCCGGTGTAACCGGAGATCATCCAATGGGGCTCGCGCACCAGCTTGTACATCGACATCCCCTCGACCCCGAGGAAGAGCCGGGAGCGCGGCACCCGCACCGCGTCGAGGACCATGCCCGCCGTGCTGGTGCCGTACATCGCGGACAGGCTGTGCACCTCGCCGAAGCGGACGCCCGGGTCGTCGGCGGCCACCACGAAGTGCGAGACCTCGCCGCTGCCCTCGGTCCCCTCGGCGCGGGCCGCGACCACGTAGTAGTCGGCCACGCCCGCGAGGGAGACGAAGGACTTCTCACCGGTGAGGACGTAGCCCCGGCCGTCGGGCGAGGTCCGGTAGGACGTCCGCACCCCGCGCAGCTTGGCACCGCTCCCGGCCTCGGAGGTCGCGGAGGCGAACAGCTTCCGGCCGTGTATCACCTCGTCGTACAGCCAGGACCGGAAGGCGTCCGCGGCGGGCGGCAGTTGGGTGCCGGCCGATTCGCACAGCGAACCGATGGCGACGTTGTGCATGTTGAAGCCGAGCGCGGCCGCGCCGTTGTGGGCGCCCAGCACGGCCAGTACACGGGAGTAGTCGGCGAAGCCGAGGCCCGCCCCGCCCGCCGCGCGGGGCACGAGCAGCCCCAGCAGGCCGGCGTCCCGCAGGACGCGGTACGCCTCGTGCCCCGTGGCGCGCCCGGCGTCCACATCGGCGGCCAGCGGCGCGAGGGCCGCGCCGGTCTTCTCGGCGAGGTTCAGCAGGTCTTCGACATCGGTGGGCAGGGTGGGTGAAGACGGCAGAGACATGGCCATCAGGGGCCTTTCGGGAGTCAGTTCTCGACGGGAAGGCCGAACTCTCGGGCGACGCCGACGCGCAGCAGGTCGTTGGGACCGGCGTACGTGAGGGCGGCCATGGGGCTGTGCAGGTCGGCGGGGAGCTCGGAGTCGGCGATGAAGGCCCGTACGCCGGACAGCGCGGTGGCGTGCCCGGTCAGCCGGACGTAGTCCTCCGAGACGGAGATCTTGGTGAGCGCGGCCTCGGCGGACAGCCGCCGGGTGGGCGTCCCCGCGTCGAGCCGTGCCGCCATGGCGTACAGCAGGGCGCGGGAGCGGTGCAGGGCCAGCGCCATGTCGCTGACGCGGGCGGCCACTTGGTGGCTGGCGCCCATGCTGCGGCCGAAGTGCTCGCGCCCGGCCGCCCACGCGGTGACGCGCGCGAGCGTGCGCCGCATCGGGCCGAGGGCGTAGCCGAGCAGCAGGGCCCGCTCCCAGGTGGTGGTGGAGGAGAGGAGGGCCAGGCCGGAACCCTCCGCGCCGATCCGCCGGTCCGCGGACAGCCGGACGTCCGTGAAGGCCAGCTCGCCCATGGGCACGCCCGGCAGCGCGGTCTTGGCGAAGGCGTCGGCACGGGTCACCCCCGGGGTGCCGACCGGGAACAGGAAGGCGGACAGGGCGAACGGGGAGCGGCGCTCCTCGGTACGGGCGAAGACGAGGGCCAGGTCGGCCACCGGCGCCGCGGTGATGAAGGTCTTGGCACCGTTCAGCACATAGCCGTCGCCGTCGCGGCGGGCGCGGGTGTCCATCGACAGCGGGTCGCTGCCGCCCCGGCGCTCGGTCAGCGCGTGGCACAGCAGGACCCGTCCGTCCTGGAGGCGGTCGAGGGACCGCCGGGCGTCCTGGGGGAGCGCGGCGCGCAGGGGGTACTGCATGCCGAACACCTGGGACGCCAGGGCGTAGACGACCCCGGGGTCGACGCCCGCGAGGCCGATGCCCTCGATCATGGCCAGGGAGCGGGTGACGGGCCCGGGACCCGCCGTCGGCTCCGGCGGGTCGAGGCGCAGCACCCCGAGCCCGGCCAGTGCCTCCCACTGGTCGCGGAAGCCCTTGCCCGTCAACTGCTCGGCGAGCGGCAGGGCCAGGTCATGGAATTCGCTCACCACGGCCTCGGTCGCGGCGGGCCCGGAGCGCAGCAGGTGGTCCGTGGCGGCGGTCATCGCGCGGCACCCGCCCCGATGCCTTCGAGGACGGCCCACAGGGCCTTCGGGCTGCGGAAGTTGGCCGCGACGATCTCCGTGTCCGGCAGGGTGAGCCCGGCCTCGGTGTCGAGGGCGGTGACGATCTGCATGATGGTGAGCGAGTCGAGCAGGCCCTGCTCGAGCAGCGGGGTGTCGGGCCGGAGCTGCCCGGGGTCCTCCCCCCGACCCCAGGTGATCTTGCTGCTGATCAGGGTGCAGAGATCTTCCACGGTGCGCATGTGCGGTCTCCTTCTGTGGGGTTCAGGCGGTGGTGGCAGTGACGGCGGTGGCAGCGGTGGTGGCGCTGGCGAGCGCGCGGCGGTCGACCTTGCCACGGGCGTTGACGGGCAGCGCGTCGGTGACGATCACGCGGTCGGGCAGCATGCGCAGCGGCAGCACGGCGCGCAGCCCGGCCAGGAGGTCCGCTTCGGCGGCGCCGGCATGGACGTACGCCCAGATCTCGCCGTGGTGCGCACCGTCCTTGGCGACGACCGCGGCGGCGGCGACCCCGGGCAGACCGAGGACGGCGCTCTCGACGTCGAGCAGGTCGATGCGGTGGCCGCGCCGTTTGACCTGGGAGTCGGCGCGGCCGCGGAGGAAGATCCGGCCGTCCGCGGCGATCCGGCCGATGTCACCGGTGGCGTACGCGCGGCGGGCGACGCCGTCACGGAAGACGACGGTGCGGGTGGGGTCGACGAGCTCCCCGTCCTGGAGGTAGCCCTGGAAGACGGTGGCTCCGGCGACATGGATCTCGCCCTGCCCGTCGGTGGGTCCGCCGTCCTCGTCGAGGACGTCGACGACGTCGCCCTCGACGGCCCGGCCGATGGTGATCTCCTGGTCGGCGGTCCAGTCGGCGGGCACCCGGCTGTAGGTGCAGACATTGGTCTCGGTGGGCCCGTAGAGGTTGTAGAAGGGCACGTCGCCGAGGATGCCGAGGTAGCGCTCCAGCGGGCGCGGGGCGAAGGGCTCGCCCGCGAAGGCGGCGACGCGCAGCGCGGCCGGGAAGTGCTCGGCGATGCCGCCCTGTTCGAGCATGCCCTGGTAGAGCGAGGGCACCGCGTAGAAGGCGGTGATCCCCTGCTCGGTGAGCCAGCCGACGACGTCGCGGGGGAAGGCCCGCAGCACGTCCGGCATCAGGACCGCGCAGGCCCCCGCGGCGGCCGTGCCGAACAGGTCGAAGGTCGTGAGGTCGAAGGTGAGCGCCGCCTGCGAGCCGACCCGGTCGGTCTCGGTCAGCCCGAGCTCCGCGGCGGCCCACAGGGCGAAGTGGGCGACGTTGGCGTGGGAGAGCAGCACGCCCTTGGGCCTGCCGGTGCTGCCGGAGGTGAACAGAATGTAGCCGCCGTCGTTTGTCGGGGCCGGAAATGGGTGCGGTTTCGCTGCCGCTGGGGTTGTACGGATCCAATTGAGGCCGTGGTCCAGCGTGCCCTCCGTTGCCGCGGGGCTCCGCCCCGGACCCCGGTCCTCAAACTCCCCCAGACTCCGTCCGGGAGGTGCCCCCAGGCGGGCTGGATTTTGTGCAGGTCGATCTTCGGGTTCCAGCACCTCCTCCGCCACCTTGCGGCAAGCCGTCAGTGCGCGGTCAGAGGTGAGGAGGACGGAGATTCCCGCGCCGCGCACCATGTGCGCGGTCCGTACCGGCGGGTCCGCCACGTCGAGCGGGGCCACGACCGCCCCGGCCCGCAGGCCCGCGTAGATGCCGAGGACCGCGGCCGTCCCCTTGGGGGCGTGGACGCCCACCCGGTCGCCGGGTGTCACTCCGACGGCGGCCAGTCGGCGCGCCAACGTGTTGGCGGCGTCGTCCAGTTCGGCGTACGTCCAGGTACGGCCCTCGGCGGTCAGGGCGGGGCGGCCGGGGTGGCGGCGGGCGGAGGAGGTGAGCAGGGCGTCCAGGCGGATGTCGGCGGTGTCGCTCATGAGCGGGTCTCCTGGTGCGGCACGAGTGCGGTGAGGAAGGCATGCACGGCGTCGATCACGTCGTCGGTCCGTTCCAGGTGCGGGGTGTGGCCGCAGTCGGCCGGTTCCAGGCGCCGTACGGGCCCGGCCAGGACGCGCTCCGCCGCGTCGAGGTGGGCCGCGGTGCCGTACTGGTCGCGGTCGCCCTGGACGAGGAGCACGGGGGCGGTGACGCCGGTGAGTTCGGGCTCGATGGTCCAGTCGCGGAACTCCGGGGAGAGCCACACCTCGCTCCAGCCCTGGAAGACGGCCCGCGGGTCCTGGTGGTAGAAGGCCAGCTCCCGGGCCAGCGGGCCGGACACGAAGGAGGCGCGGGCCGCCTCGACGCCCCGCAGGGTCCGGTCCTCGGCGAAGAGGTGGGGGGCCATCGCGACGGCCGCCTCGACGGGGTGCGCGGCCGCGTGCAGCAGGGCGATCGAGGCGCCGTCGCTGTGGCCGACGAGCACGGGCCGGCGGATGCCGAGCCGGTCGAGGAGCTCGGGCAGCACCTCGTACGCCTCCTCGTGCAGGTAGCGGGGGGAACGGGGCAGCCGGGCCGGGCCCGAACCGCCGTAACCGTGACGGGAGAAGACCAGCGCGCGGCGCCCGGTGGCCGCCGCCAGCCGCGCCGGAAAGCGCCGCCACATGGCGATGCAGCCGAGTCCTTCATGGAGAAGGACCAGAGGAGCCGATTCGGGATCGCCGCCGAGGACCGTGTATTCGACAGGGCCTCGCGACAACTCGATGGTGGACATCCGATGTCCTCGCTGTGAGTGCCGGACGGGAAGGGAACGGGAACGCCGGCCGTGGGCGGACCAGATACTTGCTGACGGCAATGACGCAGTCAACTGCTTTCGGGTTGCCGGGAGTTGAGAACTCATGGATGCCGGACCGCGGTAAACCGCGCAAGCTGCGGAATGTGAAATTCCCACCGCGGTGGGGTGTGGCGTACCGGTCCGCGGGCGTTCCCCGGGGTGTACGGGAAGGGGGAATCGGCCCCTCCGTGATCATCCGCCAAATCCCCTGGAACACGCTCCAGTTGCCGGGAGTTCAGGCATTCGCGCGCGGAGCGTGAAGCCGCCCGGTCTATCGGGAACCCCCGGGCGAGGAGCCTCGCCCCAGCCGTAAATCGGTGGTCGTACAAGGCTCTTGACGGCTATAATGGGTGCCGGCGGGTGCGTTGAATCGCGGCCTTATAACACGGTCCCATCGCATTACCTCGCGGACCGAATGGGTCCGCCCCCTCCGGACCGCCGGTCCCACCCGGCTCCTCCCCGCGCTCCCGGCCGGGTCGTCCGCCCCATTGAGCACGGACCCCCTCCACCCCGACAATCAGGGCAATGGGGGAGGGGATGTCATGAACGACTTCCAGGACGCCGTGATCGTCGGGGGCGGTCCCACCGGCCTCGCGCTGGCCATCGCGCTGCGCCAGTACGGGGTCGGCGTGACCGTCGTCGAGAAGGAGCCCCGCACCAAACGCGAGCCCCGCGCGAGCGTGATCTGGCAGCGCGCCCTGGAGGTCCTGCACGACCTCGGCTGCGCCGACCGGTTCCTGGCGAAGGGCCTGCTCCTGAGCCAGGGCGAGATGTACGTCCGCGGGCGGCGCATCGGACGGCACGGCATCGTCGCGCCCGGCACCGCCTTCCCCCGGCCGCTGTCCATCGAACAGGACAGCATGGAGCCCCTGCTGGAGGAGCGGCTGCGGGAGCTCGGCACCGGCATCCACTGGGACACCGAGGCCCTGGCCGTCCGCACCCGGGGCGACGGCGCCGAGGTCGACGTCCGCGGGCCCGACGGGAAGGAACGGACCCTCGACTGCCGCTGGGTCGTGGGCTGCGAGGGCTCCCACAGCCTCGTGCGCAGGACGCTCGGCGTCGCCTTCGAGGGCGAGCGCCGCCCCGACCTCCAGTCCGTGCAGATGAACGCCGAGGTCGACTGGAAGTACGGCGACGCCCTCGACACCACCCGCATCTTCGTCGAACACGGCCTGTGCCTCATCGCCTCCCCCCGGCCCGGCGGCGGCTACCGCCTCTTCTGCTTCCTGCGGGACCCCGACCCGCGCGTCACGGCACCGCCCGCCCCCGACGAGATGCGCGCCCTCGTCGCCCGCTGCGCCCACGACCCCGACCTGCACCTGGTGCCCACCGACCCGCCGTGGGCCACCCGGGCCCGCTTCCACGACCGCGTCGCCGCCACGCTGCGCGTCGGCCCGGCCCTGCTGGTGGGCGACAGCGCCCACCTGTGGGCCCCGGTCGGCGGGCACGGCCTCAACACCGGGCTGCGCGGCGCCCACAACCTCGGCTGGAAACTCGCCGCCGTGCACCACGGCTGGGCGGACGCCGCGCTCCTCGACACCTACTCCACCGAGCAGCGCCGCACCGCACAGCAGGTCCTGCGGGACATGCGCCACAACATCCTGGAACTCCCCGCCTCGCTGCCCACCCTCGCCGTGCTGCGCACCCTCGGCCCGGTCGTGCTGGCGAGCGACCGGATGAACCGGCGCGGACGGGACATCCTCAGCGACTTCGTCAGGGACCACCGCACCAGCGCCCTGTCCCTCGACAGCGGCGGCCGCGGCCCGCTCCGCGCGGGCGACCGGCTGCCCGACCACCCCGTCGTCCAGGGCGGCCGGCGCCGCCGGCTGCACGAACTCCTCTCGTACGGCCGCTGGACGCTCCTGGTGACCCCGGAGGGCGGCGACGCGATGGGGCTGCGGCGGGTGGCCGACCGGTACTCCGCGCCGGTGGAGGTCTTCCACGTACGGTCCGTGCCGGACGGCAGGAGCCGGGGGCTGCCGTCCGGCACGCTGTTGCTCGTCCGGCCGGACGGCCACATCGGGCTGCGGGCGCGCTCGGACGACGTGCGGACGCTGGACGCCTACCTCGGCCGTTGGTTCACCCGCGGGTGAACCAACGGGTGAACCGACGGGTCACGCCCTGACCACCATCCGTCCGGGGCCGTGGAAGACCAGGTCGTCCGCGTACCGGACCTCCTCGACGGACAGCCCCGGCAGGGCGGAGAACAGGGCCGCCAGCCCGAGCTCCGCCTCCGCACGGGCCAGCGGGGCGCCCACGCAGTAGTGGACGCCCAGCCCGAAACCGCAGTGCCGCCCGGCGTCCCGCCGCAGGTCCAGCCGGTCGGGATCGGGGAAGCGCGCCGGGTCGCGGTTCGCCGATCCCAGCACCAGGGTCACCCGGCTGCCGCGTGGCACGCGGTGCCCGCCGATCTCGTCGTCCACGCCCGCCCGGCGCGTGATCATCTGCACGGGCGGGTCGTAGCGGATCAACTCCTCGACGGCGTACGGCATCGGCACCCGCCCGGCCCGCAGGTCCGCGAGCTCCCCGGGGTGGTCCAGCAGCGCGAGCACCCCCTTGGACAGCAGGTTCGTGGTCGTCTCGTGACCCGCCGTCAGCAGGTGGACGCACGTGCCGACCAGGGTGTCGTCGTCCGCCCCCGGCCTGGCGTGCGCGAGCATGGCCGCGATCAGATCCTCCCCGTCCCGCCCCGCGCGCCGCCGCGCCAGCTCGGCGCGGAAGTACGCGTCGAGCTCCCCGGCCGCCGCCTCCGCCACCGCGTAACCGTCGGCCCGGCGGCCGGCCCGGGCGCTGGTGGCCTGCTGGAGATCCAGCGCGCGGGCCCGGAACCACGCGCGGTCCCCGCCCGGCACGCCCAGCAGTTCACTGATGACGAGGACGGGCAGCGGCGCCGCGAACTCCTCGACGAGATCGCCCCCGCCGTCCCCCGCCAGCGCGGCGGCCAGCCCCGTCGCGAGCTCCGCGATGCGCGGCCGCAGGGCGGCGACGATGCGCGGGGTGAAACTCTTCGCCACCAGCGCGCGGACCCGGCCGTGCTCGGGCGGGTCCATGAAGACCATCCAGCGCGCGACGGTCCGCCTCAAGTGTGGGCAGTCCGCCGGGATCCGGCCGGGGAGCGGGCCGCGCACGTACTCCCGGCGGCCGGACAGCACCCGCTCCACATCGGCGTGGCGGAAGAGATACCAGGAGCCGTCCGCCGCCCGATGGACCGGATCGGTCTCCCGGTAGTGCCGGTACAGGGGATAAGGGTCCGGCAGGTGGACATCGGCCGTACGGAACGTCATCACCCACCGCCCTGTGTCTTGACTGTCAAAACCCTTTGCTTGAGCGGGTGTCGAGACGCGCGCCCGGCCGGATGGCCGCCGTCGCGTACGGAGACGTACGGCCGGTGCGGGCGCCCGGTACCCGTCGGTGCGTAGGGGTGGCCCGCCCCCGGCGGGACGCGTGGACCGGCGGGCGCGCACCTGGGGTCACCCGGCCGTGGTCCCGCCGGCGGACGCCCGCGGCCGGGCGGCGGCCGCAGTCCGCGGCAGCGGCCGCCGACCGCGGTCAGTGGGTCCCTCTCGTACGGAAGCCCGGTCACCGTGCCCCCTCCCGGCGGAAGAACTCCGCGTAGAACTGCATCATTTCGGGTACTTGCGCCGGTATTGCGGCGCTCCGGCGCGCCGCAACGGCCAGGTGCTCGAAGCGCAGCGCGAGCGAACGGCGTGCCACATCGGGGCGGGGTTGGCGCGTGGGCGGGGTCTCCAGCTCGAAGGACGGGCCCGCCGTCCGGCCGCGCCGCCCCGACTCCATGGTGACCAGCAGCTCCGCCAGCGGGCGCATCACTCCGGTCATCACGTCGATCGAGGCGTTCATCAGTTTCGAGCGGCGCAGACTCCCGTCGGGGCTCTCGCCGAAGTGCTGCGCCATCAGCTGGAGCATCAGGTGGTACGAGCGGTTGAAGATCCGCAGCACCTCCCGGGCCTCCGGGTCGGTGACCGTGGTCTTCGTGCCGTCCCCGGTGCCCAGGGTCGGGTTGCGCAGCGCCGGGTAGGCCGGGCTCCACGGCAGCAGCCGGCCGTACGGGCCCTCCGTCCGCTCGGTGGTCAGCATCTCGCCGATCCGCAGGAACGTGCGGAAGTGGGACTCCTCCGGCGGCCGGTCCGGGCCCATGACGCCGCCCTCGCCCTGCTCGGTGACGAGGTCCACGGCGAACAGCGCGCTGGACAGGTCGTCGACCTCCAACTGGTAGTCGGGATGGGTCGCTTCCACCGACGCGCGCAGGAAGAGGTGGTGTTCGCCCCCGCCGCGCCCCTTCTCCACCAGGAACAGGCCGGGCACTCGCCGCAGCCCCTCGCGGATGCCCGCGTAGAGCTCGCTCACCGAGCCCCAGGTGAACCCGGGCGGCGCCGGTGCCGGAGCGCCGCCGTCCGCCCGCCGTACGTCCGGGACGAGCCCGGCGGGCTGCTCGATCGCGATGAACCGCTGCACGCTGCCGATGCCGAGGGGCTCCAGCGCGAAGTCGAGCGGCACCGGCAGCAGGGAGTTGACCGTCCCGAAGTCGACGACCGGCACGTGGAACGGCTCGCCCAGCGCCGTGATGATGTTGTTGACCAGCAGGAAGTGGATCATTTCCTCGCGGGCCACGGTCAGCAGGCGGCCGCGGATCCCGTCGTCCGCCGTCTCCCCGCCCCGGCCGCACGCCAGCTCCAACTGCCGCTCGGTCCACAGCCCGCGCCGCACCAGCTCCCGGCCCGCACCGTGGGCGGGCACGGAGAACGCCGCGTACAAGTACTGGAGCATCACCGCCAGTTCCAGCTCGGCCGCCTGCTTGAGCACGGACCACAGCTCCCCGCGGGTGCGGATGCCGGGCCGTTCCCGGGCGGCCGCCGGGACGAACACCGGCGGCCGCGGCCGTTCCTGCCGGTTGCGCAGATAGGCCAGCAGCAGCCGCGCCTTGGCGTCCGTCAGGTCGCGGGTCGGCGGCATGTAGTACGTCCTGCCCTTGTTGCGCGGGTCGCACATCTGCCAGATCAGCTCGGCGTAGGTGTCCACCTTGCAGCGGTCGGCGAGGCTGAACACCTCGGACTTCATGAACGTGGACGTGTGCTCGTAGTAGGCGAAGACCTCCCGGTGCAGCAGGGCGAAGTCCACCTCCGCCGCGGGCACGCCGTCCAGGTGCCAGTCGTCCGGCAGCACGCGCACGGCCAGCGCGCCGGCCCCCGCCCAGAAGCCGAGCGCGTCCTCGTCGTCGTACGCGGCCCACGCCGAGCCCGGCGCGGCGGGGTCGGCGTCCGGGAGCCCGTCGGGGCCGTCGGAGAGTCCGGCGGAGAGCAGTACCCGGCAGGTGCCCGCCCGCTCGCCGCGCAGGGTGAGCAGGCCGTGGCCGCGGGAATCGGTCTCCACGGCGCACTCCTCCGCGTACGCGCCCTCCGCGCGCATCCCGAGCAGGACCGCGTCCCCGCAACGGGCCCCGGGGGAGCCCGCCACCGTGTCGCCCGGCAGCGCGCGGGGATTGAAGTACTGCCGCACGCGCACCGTCCCGGCGCTCGCCGGGCGGCCGCGCACGTACGACCGCAGGGGGACGCCGACGGCGTGGTCGAGGCCGCGGTCGCGGTCACGGTGGTGGAGGACGACGAACGCCTCGTCGCTCTGGATGTTGACCTCCCGCTCGGCCAGCAGCGTCACCCGCGGCCCGCCGGGCAGCCGCCCGGTCAGCCGGAGCGCCTCGTCCTCCGCCGCCCGCCAGCCCGGTTCCGCGGGCACGGTGACGATCCCCGAGGTCGCGTCGCCCGGATACGCCCCGGCGGGCACCCGGGCGACGAGCCGGTCCGTCCCCACGGTGCGCAGCTCCAGGTCGCCGGCGTCCAGCGGGGGCCCGAGCCGGTGCAGCGGTCCGGGGCCCGCGCGCTCCGCCCGGACGGTGACGGGGACGGCGGACACCATGTCGAACACGGCCTTCCCGGCGGCCACTTCCACCGTGAGGTGGTGCAGCACCCGGGCCGTGGGGACGAGCAGCCGTCCGGCGGGATACGTCCGCAGCTCGTGGGCGTACCAGGGCGCGACCGTGCCGCGGACCCGCCAGTGGCTCGGCAGGTCGGGCGCCACCGGCGTGGACATGTTGTCCAGCGCGAAGCGGACGACGATCCCGTCGGCGCCGCCGTCCACCGCCGCGCGCAGGGCGCCGACGGCGGGGGAGATCCCCGCGTCCGGCAGCCACTCCAGCCCCTCGTCCCGCGCGATCGCGAACTGGTGCACCGCGCAGTAGCGCAGCTGCGGCGCCAGGACGTGGTCGCCCACGTCCAGGACGTGCCCGAAGTCGGCCCAGCGCGGCGGCTGCACCCCGCCGACGGAGCCGGTGAGGAGATAGCCGTCGTCGTGCGAGCGCCCCAGACGGCCCAGCGAGAACCGGCCCGTCATCAGCGCCGTGGTCCACCGGGACGCGGGATCGAGGTCGAAGATCCGGGCCCGGTTGACGGTGGTGCGCAGGTACGGGTTGTAGTGGCCCCACACGTCGACGCTGCGGCCGACGGCCGGATCGCCGGTGGCCGTGTCGACGAACCGCCCGTCCGGGCCCTCCACGGCGACGACCCGCGCGTCCATCCAGAAGTGCCCGTTGCCGTCGAAGTTCCAGCCCTTCGCCACGCTGAACTCGCCCTCCGGAGACGGCCGTCCGTCCGGGCCGAAGCGCGGGCCGAGCCGTTCCAGATACGCGTGGTACTCGGCGGCAGGGCGGTCCGCGGGGAACGGCCCCTCGTCGGTCAGCGCCCGCAGGGTGGCCAGGTCGATCCGTCCGCAGCGCGGCCCGGTCGGCAGCTTCGTCGTCGCCGTGCCCGCGAAGTGCAGCCTCGGCAGGTCGAACACGCTCATCGGGGCACCTCCACGGGCTCCCGCCGCGGCGCGGGGCGGCACGTCGGCTCGTACGCGACGAGTTCGGCCACGGCCTGCTGCGCGGACTCGATCGCCCCCTCGATCCACGCGGGCGCCGTCGAACAGTGCTCGCCCGCGAAGAAGAGGCGGTGCGCCGGGCGCGCCGCGCGCAGCCGCTCCTCCTCGCAGGCGGCCGCGTTCTTGCCCCAGCGGGTGGCGCAGCCGCCGCTCCACGGCGAGTCCCCCCAGACCGCGCTCACCGCGTCCAGCACCATGCCGGGGCGCAGCAGTTCGGGGTGGAGCTCCGCCAGCTCCTTGACGACCATGCGGTGGCGCTCGTCGTCGGACAGCCGCCCGAGCCGGTCCGCCTCGTCGCCGATGGTGTAGCTGGCCAGCAGCGCGGCCCCGAGCTCCGGGTTCCCTTCCACGGGCGGGTAGTAGGTCTGCCGGATGGCGCCCCCGGTGAAGGAGGCCCCGCCGGTGATGCCCTCGCGCTGCCAGAACGGCTCCCGGCAGTGCAGGGCCACCTTGGTCGCCGGGCAGTAGACCACCTCCCGCAGGACCGCGAGCTTGTCGGCGTCCACCCCGGTCAGCCGGATGCGCCGCAGGGCGGGGAAGGGCACCGTGCAGACGACGAAGTCGCTGGGCCGGACCAGCACCCGGTCGCCGGCGCGCACATGGACGAGCACGTCGTGGTCGCGGACGTCGATCCGTATTACCTCGCGGCCGCAGATCACCGGCGAGCCGATGCCGCGCGCCAGCCGCCGGGGCAGCTGGTCCATGCCGTCCCGGAGCCGGAGCAGGGACGGGCCGGTCTCGGTGAGGATGTCGTCGAGGAAGCCGTTGAGCCTGCCGCTGCACCCGGCGCGGATGCCGGGGTGCGCGGCGAACAGCGCGTGCAGGTCGATCCGGCCGCCGCCGCCCGCGCCGCGCTGCCGGGGCTCGTCGCCTTGGAGCGGGGCCATCTCCTCGACCAGGTCGAGGAGCCTGCGGCGCAGGTCCGCACGGAGTTCCTCGCGCAGATCCGGCGGGGCGACGGCGTCGACGACCGCGGTGAGCCAGGCGCCGAAGGCGATGGTGCCCTCGTCGAAATCGCGGTGCCGGTCCGGAAATCCGGAACCGCGCCATTCCCATTCCCATTCCCGCCGGAAGTTCTCGCACAATGTCGGGGACGCGTCACGGACGCGCACAAAACCGCTGTCGGTCGTGAGGAACGCGTTCTCCTCCGAGAACAGGGTGGTGAATCCGCACACCTTGTCGCCGAGCCGCAGGCGCTCGATGTATTCCAGCGTGCGCCGGTGGTGGTCCGGGACGCGCATCGCGCCCAGTTCCACCGCCGGTGCGCCCGGTCCCGGACCGAAACGGTGGGTGCGGACGCGGCCGCCGACCCTGTTGTCCCCCTCGAATACCGTGACGTCGAACCGGAGCCTTTCCAGTTCGTATGCCGCCACCAGCCCGGCCATCCCGGCGCCTATGACGGTGACTTGACGAGACATTTCCGAACCCCCCGAATTCGCTGCGCTTACGCCCCTGAGGGTTCAACCGACCGTACGGATTTTCAACGGGTTTTCCGGACAGTGCCCCCGTGTGAGAAATAAATGTAAATAATATTTATTGGGGGTCGAGGCGGGGCTGAGGTGGGGACGGATGGCGGTCTCGGGGGTTCCCCTACGTGCGGCCGCGGCGCCGTACTCCATCTGTAGTACCCCTCAGTCCGTACTCAGGTACGACGACGTGGCCGCCGTGCCGGGGCATGGTGGAGACATGAAGGGCTTTGGGACGGACCGGCGAGGGGCGAGGTGAACTCGCTCGGGATCTCGGTGCTGTTGTGTCTGGTGTCCGCCGCCTGCTACGGGGCCGCGGCCATCGTCCAGGAGCGTGTCGCCGCCACCGGTGAGGGCAATCCGCTGCGCCGTCCGGGCTGGTGGGGAGCGGTGGGGCTGACCGGGGTGGGGGCCGTGCTGCATGTACTGGCCCTGGCCTACGGCCCGTTGAGCCTGGTGCAGCCGCTGGGCGCGCTGACCATCGTCTTCGCCCTGCCGATGGCCGCGGTGTTCTTCCGCAGACCCGTGGGCGCCGTCGGCTGGCGCGGCGCGCTGCTGGCCACGGGAGGGCTGGTGGCGCTGCTGGCGCTGACCGGGCCGCCGCGCACCGAGACCCTCGACGGGGCCGTGCGCCCCGTCCTCGCCGCGATCGGGCTGGGCGCCGTGGCCGTGCCGGCCGTCGCCGCGCGCTGGGTGCGCAGACCGGTCGTCCGGGGGGTGGTGCTGGCCTCCGCGGCCGGTGCCGCCTTCGGCCTGGCCTCCGTCTTCACCAAGGCCGCCGCCGAGGACTGGTCCTCGCACGAGACGCACTCCCTGCCGACCGTCCTGGTCGCCGTGGTGCTGTTCGCCTCGACCGGCCTCCTGCTGTCCCAGGCCTCCTACCGCGGCGCGGGCCTCGCGGCCCCGCTGGCCACGCTGACCGTCATCAATCCCGCGGTGGCCGCCGCCATAGGCATCACCGTGCTGGGCGAGGGCTTCCGCTACGGCTCGGTGGGCGGCGCGCTCGCCGGCCTGGCCGGGGCGGTCGCCGCGAGCGGGGTGATCACGCTGACGGCCCGGGGCGGGGCGGATCCGACTGGCGTCGGTGAGACCGGTCCGACTCCTGCCGCGGGTCGAGTACCGGCCGCTCGAACACGGGGCCGCTGCCTCGTGGGCGCGCGCTCCCGCCCCTTCCCGTAACCGGGGCTCCGCAACACGGCTTCGCCGCGTTGTCCTCAAACTCCCCCAGCTACCTCCCCCAGACTCCGTCCGGGGGGACCCCCAGGAGGTGCCCCCAGGACGGGCTGAATTTCGCGGACCGCGGCAGCGAAACCGCGGCCCGCAGGCTCAAGGCCACGTCCCGCACATCCAGCCCGTCCGGCGTTTGAGGACGTGCCCGCAGGTGGCGAACCGGTCCGCCCGTGGCAGTGAGCCTGCGGCCCGCAGGCTGCGGACAACGCCTGCACATCCAGCCCGTCCGGCGTTTGAGGACGTGCCCGCAGGTGGCGAACCGGTCCGCCCGTGGCAGTGAGCCTGCGGCCCGCAGGCTGCGGACAA
>NZ_JBSFWT010000114.1:0-20914 GCF_053594975.1 Streptomyces sp. NPDC002537 | reverse complement strand
CGGCACCGCGCGATCCTCACCTCCGTCGGCCTGCCCGTCACCTACCGCGGCGACCAGTGGCCCAAGCTCGTCGAGACCATGAAAGTCGACAAGAAATCCCGCGGCGACCGGCTGCGCTTCATCGTCCTCGACGGCCTCGCCAAACCCACCGTCCTCGAAAGCCCCGACCCGGCGATGCTCCTCGCCGCGCACGCGGAGATCGCCGCGTGAGCCGCCGGGTGCTCGTGCTGAACGGGCCCAACCTCGGCCGGCTGGGCTCGCGGGAGCCGGACGTCTACGGCGCGACCTCCTACGCCGGGCTGGTGGCGGAGTGCACCCGGCTCGGCAAGGAGCTCGGTCTCGACGTCGAGGTCCGGGAGACCAACGACGAGGGCGAGCTGGTCCGCTGGCTGCACGAGGCCGCGGACGGCTCGGTGCCGGTCGTCATCAACCCCGGTGCCTTCACGCACTATTCGTACGCGATGCGGGACGCCGCCGCGCAGCGGACCGCGCCGCTCGTCGAGGTGCACATCTCCAACCCGTACGCGCGCGAGGAGTTCCGCCACACGTCGGTGATCGCGGCGGTCGCCAGCGGCACGGTCGCGGGCTTCGGCATCGGCTCGTACCGCCTCGCCCTGCGCGCACTGGCGGAGGAACTCACGGGCTGAGCCGGGCGTTCCCGGTGCGCGGGCCGGGGAAGGGGCTCTCGGGTACTCTCCCGTCTGTCCGGCTCGGGGTGGCCGGGGGACGAACCGCCCGTAGCCCCCTTCACCACGCGGCGGAGCCGCGTCCGTACGAGACGGAGTGCCACCGGATGCAGCACCCTGTGGGACCGCCGCTGCCACCACCACCCCACCCGCCGATGCCCGCCGTCCCGCCGCCACCCGGGCCGGAGGCCGCCGCGCACTTCGCCGCGCCGGTCCCCGAGGCCGCGCACGCGGCCGTCGCGCTGCTGCTCATCGGCCCGGCCGGGGCGGGCAAGACGACCGTGGCCCGGCACTGGGCGGACACCCGCCGGGTGCCCACGGCCCACATCAGCCTCGACGACGTGCGCGAGTGGGTGCGGTCCGGCTTCGCCGACCCGCAGTCCGGGTGGAACGACCACTCCGAGGCGCAGTACCGGCTGGCCCGCCGCACCTGTGGCTTCGCCGCCCGCAACTTCCTCGCCAACGGCATCTCCTGTGTGCTGGACGACGCGGTCTTCCCCGACCGCCCCGTCGTCGGCCTCGGCGGCTGGAAGCGGCATGTCGGCCCCGGGCTGCTGCCCGTCGTCCTGCTGCCCGGCCTGGAGATCGTCCTGGAGCGCAACGCCGAGCGCACCGGCAACCGCCGCCTCGGCGACGAGGAGGTCGCCCGGATCCACGGCCGGATGGCCGGCTGGTACGGCTCCGGTCTGCCGATCATCGACAACTCCCAGCAGGACGTCGCGACGACCGCCCGGCTCCTGGACGACATCGTCGCCCGCGCCGCGACCGCCGCCCCGCCCGGCTGGTAGCGCCCGGTCGGACGCGTTGGAACGGCCCGTCCCGGAGCTCCGCCGTACGCTCGGAAACATGTCCGAGGTGTACGCGGCCCGTCGCGCGCGGCTGCGCGAGCGGTGCGGGGCGGCCGGGAGCGAGGCCGCCCTGGTGACCGGCGGCGCCAACGTCCGGTATCTGGCCGGTGGGGTGCCGACGGGCGCCGCGCTGCTGCTCGGCCCTCCCGAGGACACCCTGTTCTGTCCGGGCGACTCCGTCGTGGCGACGGCGGCCGACCGCCCTGCGGAGGGGCTGCGGATCGTGCTGCTGCCCGTGCCGGACGGCGACCCCGCCGTCGCGGCCGCCGAGCGGGCCGTCGCGGCCGGGACCCGCTCGCTCGCCGTCGAGGAGCACCACCTGACCGTCGCCCGGCACCGGGCCCTGGGCTCGGTCGCGCCCCGGCTGCGCCTGGACGACCTCGGCACGGCCGTGGAACAGCACCGGGTCGTCAAGGACGACGAGGAGATCTCGGCGCTGCGGATCGCCGCGGAGATCGCCGACCAGGCCCTGGGCGAGCTCCTGGAGTCGATCCTCGTCGGCCGTACGGAGCGCCACCTGGCGCTGGAGCTGGAGCGCCGTCTGGTCGACCACGGCGCGTCCGGCCCGGCCTTCACCACCTCGGTCGGCACCGGCCCGAACTCCGGCCTGGCCGGGCACGTGCCCACGGACCGCCGGGTCGAGGAGGGCGATTTCCTCTGTGTCTGCCTGGGCGCCGACTACCGCGGCTACCGCAGCGAGGTCGCCCGCACCTTCGTGATCGGCACGGCTCCGGCGGACTGGCAGATCGAGCTGTACGAGCAGGTGTTCGCGGCGCAGCGGGCGGGCCGGGAGAAGCTGGCGCCCGGTACGCCGTGCCGTGATGTGGACCGTGCGGCACGGGTCGTCCTGGAGTCCGCGGGGCACGGTGAACGGCTCGGGCCGAGCATCGGACACGGCGTGGGACTCGAAAACGACGAGGACCCTCGGCTCACACCTTCCGCAATGGGTAAACTGGACGCTTGCGTGCCGGTCACCGTAGATCCGGGGGTTCACCTCCCGGGGCGGGGCGGCGTCCGGATCGATGACACGCTCGTCGTCCGCCCCGAGGCGGACGGCGGACCCGAGCTACTCACCATCACGACCAAAGAGCTGCTCGCGCTCTAGCCGGCGCACCGCACTTTCTGGTTCCACCAGTCCAGGAGATACCGCAACCGTGGCATCCACGAACGACCTCAAGAACGGCATGGTGCTCAAGCTCGAAGGCGGCCAGCTCTGGTCCGTCGTCGAGTTCCAGCACGTCAAGCCCGGCAAGGGCCCCGCCTTCGTCCGTACGAAGCTGAAGAACGTGCTCTCCGGCAAGGTGGTCGACAAGACCTTCAACGCCGGTGTGAAGGTCGAGACGGCCACCGTCGACAAGCGCGGTATGCAGTTCTCGTACATGGACGGCGAGTACTTCGTGTTCATGGACATGGACACGTACGAGCAGCTGCACGTCGACCGCAAGGCCGTCGGTGACGCCGCCCACTTCCTGATCGAGGGCTTCGAGGCCGTCGTCGCGAAGCACGGCGACGAGGTGCTCTACGTCGAGCTGCCGGCCGCCGTCGAGCTGACGATCAAGCACACCGACCCGGGTGTCCAGGGCGACCGCTCCACCGGTGGGTCCAAGCCGGCCACGCTGGAGACGGACTACGAGATCCAGGTCCCGCTCTTCATCACCACGGGCGAGAAGATCAAGGTCGACACGCGCACCGGCGATTACCTCGGCCGGGTGAACAGCTAACCGTGGCCGCCCGCAGCAAGGCCCGCAAGCGCGCCTTCCAGATCCTCTTCGAGGCCGATCAGCGCGGCACGACCGTGCAGAACGTCCTCGCGGACTGGATTCGGCACTCCCGGTCCGACGACCGGCAGCCGCCGGTCAACGAGTACACGATGCAGCTGGTCGAGGGGTACGCGGAGCACGTGTCCCGCATCGACGAGCTCATCGCCACCTACGCGGTCGACTGGGACCTGGACCGGATGCCCGTCGCCGACCGGAACATCGTGCGCCTCGGCGCGTACGAGCTGATCTGGGAGGACGGCACCCCGGACGCGGTGGCGATCGACGAGGCGGTGCAGCTCGCCAAGGAGTTCTCCACCGATGAGTCGCCGGCCTTCGTGAACGGTCTGCTCGGCCGTTTCAAGGAGCTCAAGCCGTCGCTCCGCCGCGAGGAGCAGTAGCAGCGGCGGACCGCACCAAGCACAAACCGCCTGGGGGCGGGAAACCGGAAGGTTTCCCGCCCCCAGGCGGTTGTCGTGGCCGGACCGGCCGTCAGGCGTCCTCGTGCTGGACCGCGCGACGCGCGTCGGCGTCGAGCACGCCCCAGCTGATCAGCTGCTCGGTGAGCACCGAGGGCGACTGGTCGTAGATGACGGCGAGGGTGCGCAGGTCGTCCTGGCGGATCGACAGGACCTTGCCGTTGTAATCGCCGCGCTGGCTCTGGATGGTCGCCGCGTAGCGCTGGAGCGGGCCGGCCTTCTCCGCCGGCACGTGGGCCAGGCGCTCAAGGTCCAGGACCAGCTTCGGCGGCGGCTCGGCGGCCCCGCCCGGCGTGGTGCCCGGCAGCAGTTCCTGCACCGGAACGCCGTAGAAGTCGGCCAGCTCGGCAAGGCGCTGCACGGTCACGGCACGGTCGCCGCGCTCGTACGAACCCACTACCACGGCCTTCCAGCGGCCCTGGGACTTCTCCTCGACGCCATGGAGGGAGAGGCCCTGCTGGGTGCGGATGGCGCGGAGCTTGGCCCCGAGCTGTTTGGCGTATTCGCTGGACATAAAGCTCCCCGGACGCTGTATCGACGTGCGACGGCGTCTTTTCCGACTGCCGCGTGTCTGGTAACTCACTGTGAGGTTACGCAGCGTAATCTGACTTCGTCAAGCCGAATGGTCCACGGCATCCCCCGTGCGGGGCTGTGGCCAGTGTTCACCGTGGTTGCTGGTACGGTGAGAAGCAGTAAATCCCGACGTCCTTTAATGTCCGTCCCGTGAGGCGGAGAAGGGGGTCCGTTTCGTATGGACACAAACCGTGCCGCGAACCCGACGGGTTCCGCCGCAGCCGCCCGTCCGGTGCTCGAAGCGCCGGACATCGCCCGGGTCCTGACCCGTATCGCCCACGAGATCGTCGAGCGCGCCAAGGGTGCCGACGACGTGGTGCTCCTCGGCATTCCGACGCGTGGCGTCTTCCTCGCCCGTCGGCTGGCTGCCAAGCTCGAGGAGATCACCGGGGGCAAGACCCCGGTCGGCTCCCTCGACATCACCATGTACCGCGACGACCTGCGGCTCCGCCCGGCCCGTGCGCTCGCCCGCACCGACATCCCGGCTCCGGGCATCGACGGCCGTCTGGTGATCCTCGTCGACGACGTGCTCTTCTCCGGCCGGACGATCCGCGCCGCGCTCGACGCGCTCAACGACATCGGCCGCCCCCGTGCCGTCCAGCTCGCGGTCCTCGTCGACCGCGGCCACCGCGAACTTCCGATCCGCGCCGACTATGTCGGCAAGAACCTCCCCACGTCGCTGCGGGAGACGGTCAAGGTCCAGCTCACCGAGGAGGACGGCCGCGACAGCGTGCTCCTCGGCGTGCGCGGGACCGCCCCGGCGGCCGGTCAGTAGCACCCCCGACGGATCCGGCCACCCCCCGGGCCCGTACCGCCGCATGCCCGGCCACCACCCCCGTATATCTCCCCACTACGGAGCAAACCGGATGAAGCGCCACCTCATCTCGGCCACCGATCTCACCCGTGACGACGCCGTCCTGATCCTCGACACCGCCGAGGAGATGGCCCGGGTCGCGGACCGGCCGATCAAGAAACTGCCCACCCTGCGCGGCCGCACCGTCGTCAACCTCTTCTTCGAGGACTCGACCCGGACCCGTATCTCCTTCGAGGCCGCCGCCAAGCGGCTCTCCGCCGACGTCATCAACTTCTCGGCCAAGGGCTCCTCGGTCTCCAAGGGCGAGTCCCTGAAGGACACCGCCCTGACCCTGGAGGCCATGGGCGCCGACGCCGTCGTCATCCGGCACCACGCCTCCGGCGCCCCCTACCGGCTGGCGAACTCCGGCTGGATCGACGGAGCCGTGGTCAACGCCGGCGACGGCACCCACGAGCACCCCACCCAGGCGCTCCTGGACGCCTTCACCATGCGCCGCCGCCTGGTCGGGCGCGACGCCGGGCTCGGCAAGGACCTCTCGGGCCGCCGGATCACGATCGTCGGCGACGTCCTGCACAGCCGCGTGGCCCGCTCCAACGTCCACCTGCTGCACACCCTCGGCGCCGAGGTCACCCTGGTCGCGCCGCCCACCCTGGTGCCGATCGGCGTCGAACGGTGGCCCTGCGAGGTCTCCTACGACCTGGACGCGGTGCTGCCGAAGTCCGACGCCGTCATGATGCTGCGCGTCCAGCGCGAGCGCATGAACGCCGCCTTCTTCCCCACCGAGCGTGAGTACTCCCGCCGCTACGGGCTGGACGGCGACCGGATGGCGCGGATGCCGGAGCACGCCATCGTGATGCACCCCGGCCCGATGAACCGGGGCATGGAGATCACGGCCGAGGTCGCCGACTCCACCCGCTGCACCGCGGTCGAGCAGGTCGCCAACGGCGTCAGCACCCGGATGGCCGTCCTCTACCTGCTGCTCGGCGGCTCCGAGCCGGCTGTCGCCCACCCGTCGCCCACCGCCACCCTTGATCGAGGCGCTTCGCGCCACCCCTCCGTTGATCGCACCGAGGAGAACAACTAATCATGAGCAAGATCCTTATCCGCGGTGCGAAGGTCCTCGGCGGCGAGCCCCAGGACGTGCTGATCGACGGCGAGACCATCGCCCAGGTGGGCACCGGTATCGAGGCGGGCGACGCCACCGTCGTCGAGGCGGACGGCAAGATCCTGCTGCCTGGCCTGGTCGACCTCCACACCCACCTGCGCGAGCCGGGCCGCGAGGACTCCGAGACCGTCCTCACCGGCACCCGCGCCGCGGCGAGCGGCGGCTACACCGCCGTCTTCGCCATGGCCAACACCTTCCCGGTCGCCGACACGGCCGGTGTCGTCGAGCAGGTGTGGCGCCTGGGCAAGGAGTCCGGCTACTGCGACGTGCAGCCCATCGGCGCCGTCACCGTCGGCCTGGAGGGCAAGCAGCTCGCCGAGCTCGGCGCGATGCACGAGTCCGCCGCCGGGGTCCGGGTCTTCTCCGACGACGGCAAGTGCGTCGACGACGCCGTGATCATGCGCCGCGCCCTGGAGTACGTGAAGGCGTTCGGCGGTGTCGTCGCCCAGCACGCCCAGGAGCCCCGCCTCACCGAGGGCGCCCAGATGAACGAGGGCATCGTCTCCGCCGAGCTCGGCCTGGGCGGCTGGCCCGCCGTCGCCGAGGAGTCGATCATCGCCCGCGACGTCCTCCTCGCCGAGCACGTCGGCTCCCGGGTGCACATCTGCCACCTCTCCACGGCCGGCTCGGTGGAGATCGTCCGCTGGGCCAAGTCGCGCGGCATCGACGTCACCGCCGAGGTCACCCCGCACCACCTGCTCCTCACCGACGAGCTCGTCCGCTCGTACGACCCGGTCTACAAGGTGAACCCGCCGCTGCGCACCGAGCGCGACGTGATGGCGCTCCGCGAGGCCCTGGCCGACGGCACGATCGACATCGTCGCCACCGACCACGCCCCGCACCCGCACGAGGACAAGGACTGCGAGTGGGCCGCGGCCGCCATGGGCATGGTGGGCCTGGAGACCGCGCTGTCCGTCGTCCAGCACACGATGGTCGAGACCGGGCTGCTGGACTGGGCGGGCGTCGCCGAGCGGATGTCGGCCAAGCCCGCCGCCATCGGCAGCCTCACCGGCCACGGACGGCCCATCGCCGCCGGAGAGCCCGCCAACCTCACCCTGGTCGATTCCGCTTACCGTGGTGTCGTGGACCCCGCGGGCTTCGCCTCCCGCAGCCGCAACACCCCCTACGAGGGCCGCGAGCTGCCGGGTCGCGTCACCCACACCTTCCTGCGGGGACGGGCTACGGTCGTGGACGGGATTCTCGCGTGACACCTGCACTGATCAACCTGGCGGTCGAGGAGAAGTCCCAGGCCGTCACCGACTGGGCCGGCCGGATCGGCTGGGTCGTCGGACTGCTGCTCTTCATCGCGCTGCTCTACTGGCTGATGCGCGAGGGCTGGAAGTGGCGCCGCACGCTCCAGGGCGATCTGCCCGAGCTGCCCACCGCCCCGCCGGAGCCCGGCGAACCCCGGCTGACCATGGCGGGCCGCTACCACGGCTCCACCACCGCCGGGCAGTGGCTCGACCGGATCGTCGCGCACGGCCTCGGCACCCGCAGCCGCGCCGAGCTCACCCTGACGGACCGCGGCATCAGCGTCGTGCGCCCCGGCGACCAGGACTTCTTCATCCCCGCGGACCGGGTCCGCGGCGCCCGGCTCGACAAGGGCATCGCGGGCAAGGTCCTCACCGAGGGCGGCCTGCTGGTGATCACCTGGGCGCACGGCGACCGTGAGATCGACTCCGGATTCCGCTCCGACCGGGCCGCCGAGCACCCCGCGTGGGTCGAGGCACTCACCCATCCGCACCACCTGAACCACGACATGGAAGGCGCACGATGACGACCTCCACCAGGGGGACCGCCAAGGTCCCCGCCGTACTCGTCCTGGAGGACGGCCGGACCTTCCGCGGCCGCGCCTACGGGGCCGTGGGGGTGACCTTCGGCGAGGCGGTGTTCTCCACCGGCATGACCGGCTACCAGGAGACCCTCACCGACCCCTCGTACCACCGCCAGGTGGTCGTCATGACCGCCCCGCACGTCGGCAACACCGGTGTCAACGACGAGGACCCCGAGTCGCAGCGGATCTGGGTCGCCGGGTACGTCGTCCGCGACCCCGCCCGTGTGCCGTCCAACTGGCGCTCCCGCCGCTCCCTCGACGAGGAGCTGGTCCACCAGGGCGTCGTCGGCATCAGCGGCATCGACACCCGCGCCCTCACCCGCCACCTGCGGGAGCGCGGCGCCATGCGCGTCGGCATCTTCTCCGGCAACAGCCTGCCCGACGAGGGAACGATGCTCGCCGAGGTGCGCCAGGCCCCCGAGATGCAGGGCGCCGACCTCTCCGCCGAGGTCGCCACCAAGGAGGCGTACGTCGTCCCCGCGATCGGCGAGAAGCGCTTCACCGTCGCCGCGGTCGACCTCGGCATCAAGGGCATGACCCCGCACCGGATGGCCGAGCGCGGCATCGAGGTGCACGTCCTGCCCGCCACCGCCACGGTCGAGGACGTCTACGCCGTCGACCCCGACGGCGTGTTCTTCTCCAACGGTCCGGGCGACCCGGCCACCGCCGACGGCCCCGTCGCCGTCATGAGGGCCGTGCTGGAGCGGAAGACGCCGCTCTTCGGCATCTGCTTCGGCAACCAGATCCTCGGCCGGGCCCTCGGCTTCGGCACCTACAAGCTGAAGTACGGCCACCGCGGCATCAACCAGCCCGTGCAGGACCGCACCACCGGCAAGGTCGAGGTCACCGCGCACAACCACGGCTTCGCCGTCGACGCCCCGCTCGACAAGGCGACCGACACCCCCTACGGCCGCGTCGAGGTCTCCCACGTCTGCCTCAACGACAACGTGGTCGAAGGCCTCCAGCTGCTCGACCAGCCGGCCTTCAGCGTCCAGTACCACCCCGAAGCAGCAGCGGGCCCGCACGACGCCGCGTACCTGTTCGACCGCTTCGTCTCCCTGATGGAGGGCCAGCGTGCCTAAGCGCACCGACATCCAGTCCGTCCTGGTCATCGGCTCCGGCCCGATCGTCATCGGCCAGGCCGCGGAGTTCGACTACTCCGGCACCCAGGCCTGCCGGGTCCTCAAGTCCGAGGGCCTGCGGGTCATCCTGGTCAACTCCAACCCGGCCACGATCATGACCGACCCGGAGATCGCCGACGCCACCTACGTCGAGCCGATCACCCCGGAGTTCGTCGAGAAGATCATCGCCAAGGAGCGCCCCGACGCCCTCCTGCCCACCCTCGGCGGCCAGACCGCGCTCAACACCGCGATCTCCATGCACGAGAACGGCGTCCTGGAGAAGTACGGCGTCGAGCTCATCGGCGCCAACGTCGAGGCCATCCACAAGGGCGAGGACCGCGACCTGTTCAAGGGCGTCGTCGAGGCCGTCAACGCCAAGATCGGCCACGGCGAGTCCGCGCGCTCGGTCATCTGCCACACCATGGACGAGGTCCTCGCGGGCGTCGGGACGCTCGGCGGCTACCCGGTCGTCGTCCGCCCCTCCTTCACCATGGGCGGCGCCGGCTCCGGCTTCGCCCACGACGAGGACGAACTGCGCCGCATCGCGGGCCAGGGCCTCACGCTCTCCCCGACCACCGAGGTGCTCCTGGAGGAGTCCATCCTCGGCTGGAAGGAGTACGAGCTGGAGCTGATGCGCGACAAGAACGACAACGTCGTGGTCGTCTGCTCCATCGAGAACTTCGACCCCATGGGCGTGCACACCGGTGACTCGATCACCGTCGCCCCGGCGATGACGCTCACCGACCGCGAGTACCAGCGGCTGCGCGACATCGGCATCGCGATCATCCGCGAGGTCGGCGTCGACACCGGCGGCTGCAATATCCAGTTCGCGGTCGACCCCGAGGACGGCCGGATCATCGTCATCGAGATGAACCCGCGCGTCTCCCGCTCCTCGGCGCTCGCCTCCAAGGCCACGGGCTTCCCGATCGCGAAGATCGCCGCCCGGCTCGCCGTCGGCTACACCCTCGACGAGATCCCCAACGACATCACCGAGAAGACCCCGGCGTCCTTCGAGCCCACGCTCGACTATGTCGTGGTCAAGGCCCCGCGCTTCGCCTTCGAGAAGTTCCCGGCCGCCGACGCCACCCTCACCACCACCATGAAGTCGGTCGGCGAGGCCATGGCCATCGGCCGCAACTTCACCGAGGCGCTCCAGAAGGCCCTGCGCTCGCTGGAGAAGAAGGGCTCGCAGTTCGACTTCGTCTCCGAGCCCGGTGACAAGGCGGAGCTGCTGGCCAAGGCGGTCGTCCCCACCGACGGCCGGATCAACACCGTCATGGCCGCGATCCGCGCCGGGGCCACCCCGGAGGAGGTCTTCGACGCCACGAAGATCGACCCCTGGTTCGTCGACCAGCTCTTCCTGATCAAGGAGATCGCGGACGAGCTCGCCGCCGTCGGCGAGCTGGAGCCCGAGCTGCTCGCCGAGGCCAAGCGGCACGGCTTCTCCGACGCCCAGATCGCCGGCATCCGCGGCCTGCGCGAGGACGTCGTCCGCGAGGTCCGGCACGCCCTCGGCGTCCGCCCGGTCTACAAGACGGTCGACACCTGCGCCGCCGAGTTCGCCGCGAGGACGCCGTACTTCTACTCCTCCTACGACGAGGAGAGCGAGGTCGCGCCGCGCGAGAAGCCCGCCGTGATCATCCTCGGCTCCGGCCCCAACCGCATCGGCCAGGGCATCGAGTTCGACTACTCCTGCGTCCACGCCTCCTTCGCGCTCAGCGAGGCGGGCTACGAGACCGTGATGGTCAACTGCAACCCGGAGACCGTCTCCACCGACTACGACACCTCCGACCGGCTCTACTTCGAGCCGCTCACCCTGGAGGACGTCCTGGAGATCGTGCACGCCGAGACCCTCGCCGGTCCCGTCGCGGGCGTCGTCGTCCAGCTCGGCGGCCAGACCCCGCTGGGCCTCGCGCAGGCGCTCAAGGACAACGGCGTGCCGATCGTCGGCACCTCGCCCGAGGCCATCGACCTCGCCGAGGAGCGCGGCGCCTTCGGCCGCGTCCTCACCGAGGCCGGGCTGCCCGCGCCCAAGTACGGCACCGCCTTCTCCTTCGAGGAGGCCAAGGGCATCGCCGCCGAGATCGGCTACCCCGTCATGGTCCGCCCGTCCTACGTGCTCGGCGGCCGCGGCATGGAGATCGTCTACGACGAGCCGTCGCTGGGGGAGTACCTCACCCGCCACGCCGGCCTGATCTCCGAGCACCCGGTGCTCATCGACCGCTTCCTCGACGACGCCATCGAGATCGACGTCGACGCGCTCTACGACGGCCACGAGCTCTACCTCGGCGGCGTCATGGAGCACATCGAGGAGGCCGGCATCCACTCCGGCGACTCCGCCTGCGCGCTGCCCCCGATCACCCTCGGCGGCTTCGACATCAAGCGGCTGCGCGCCTCCACCGAGGCCATCGCCAAGGGCGTCGGCGTCCGCGGCCTGATCAACATCCAGTTCGCCATGGCCGGGGACATCCTCTACGTCCTGGAGGCCAACCCGCGCGCCTCCCGTACGGTCCCCTTCACCTCGAAGGCGACCGCCGTGCCGCTGGCCAAGGCCGCCGCCCGCATCTCGCTGGGCGCGACCGTCGCCGAGCTGCGCGCCGAGGGCATGCTGCCCAAGGAGGGCGACGGCGGCACCCTGCCGCTGGACGCGCCGATCTCCGTCAAGGAGGCCGTGATGCCGTGGAGCCGCTTCCGCGACGCCTCCGGCCGCGGCGTGGACACCGTCCTCGGCCCGGAGATGCGCTCCACCGGCGAGGTCATGGGCATCGACTCCGTCTTCGGCACGGCGTACGCCAAGTCGCAGGCGGGCGCGTACGGCGCGCTGCCCACCAAGGGCCGCGCGTTCGTCTCCGTCGCCAACCGCGACAAGCGCTCGATGATCTTCCCGGCCCGTGAGCTGGTCGCCCACGGCTTCGAGCTGCTCGCCACCTCCGGCACCGCCGAGGTCCTCAAGCGCAACGGCATCAACGCCACCGTGGTGCGCAAGCAGAGCGAGGGCGAGGGCCCCAACGGCGAGAAGACCATCGTCCAGCTCATCCACGACGGCCAGGTCGACCTGATCGTCAACACCCCGTACGGCACCGGCGGCCGCCTCGACGGCTACGAGATCCGTACGGCCGCGGTCGCCCGCGCCGTGCCCTGCCTGACCACGGTCCAGGCCCTCGCGGCCGCCGTCCAGGGCATCGAGGCGCTCACCCGCGGCGACGTCGGCGTCCGTTCCCTCCAGGAACACGCCGGAGCGCTGACCGCCGCCCGCGAGGCGTAGGCCGCAGGAGGGGGACACCGGAAGGTGTCCCCCTCTTCGCGAGAGCCCCGCCCCGCACCCCGTACCGAAGGCTGGACATGTACCGACTCTTCTTCGACCTGATCTTCAAGCGCATGGACCCCGAGAAGGCCCACCACCTGGCCTTCGCCTGGATCCGCGGCGCCGCCCGCGTCCCCGTCCTGCGGACCTTCGTCGCGGCCGTCCTCGCCCCCCGCCACAAGGCGCTGCGCACCGAGGCGTTCGGCCTGCGGATGCACGGCCCCTTCGGGCTCGCCGCCGGCTTCGACAAGAACGCGGCCGCCATCGACGGCATGGCCATGCTCGGCTTCGACCACGTCGAGATCGGCACCGTCACCGCGCAGCCGCAGCCCGGCAACCCCAAGAAGCGGCTCTTCCGCCTTGTCGCGGACCGCGCGCTCATCAACCGCATGGGCTTCAACAACGACGGCTCGGCGGCCGTCGCGGAGCGCCTCGCGGCCCGCGCCGAGGTCTTCAGGACCACGGTCGGCGTCAACATCGGCAAGACCAAGGTCGTCCCCGAGGAGGAGGCCGTCGCCGACTACGTCACCTCCACCGAGCGCCTCGCCGCCCACGCCGACTACCTCGTCGTCAACGTCTCCTCGCCGAACACGCCGGGCCTGCGCAACCTCCAGGCCACCGAGGCGCTGCGCCCGCTGCTGGCCGCCGTCCGCGAGGCCGCCGACCGCACGGTCACCACGCGCCGGGTGCCGCTCCTGGTGAAGATCGCCCCCGACCTGGCCGACGAGGACGTCGACGCCGTCGCCGACCTCGCCGTCGAGCTCGGCCTGGACGGCATCATCGCCACCAACACCACCATCGCCCGCGACGGCCTCGGGCTCGCGACCCCGAAGCGCACCGTCGAGGCCATCGGCGCGGGCGGCCTCTCCGGCGCGCCCCTCAAGGCACGCTCGCTGGAGGTCCTGAGCCGCCTGTACGCCCGTGTGGGCGACCGGATCACGCTCGTGGGCGTCGGGGGCATCGAGACCGCCGACGACGCCTGGGAGCGCATCCTGGCGGGCGCGACCCTCGTCCAGGGCTACAGCGCCTTCATCTACGAGGGCCCCTTCTGGTGCCGCCGCGTCCACCGCGGCCTCGCCGAGAAGCTGGCCGCCGGCCCGTACGCCACCCTCGCCGAGGCGGTGGGCGCGGCGACGCGCGAGAAGACGGCCTGACGTCGCCGACAAGGTTGCGCCCACCGGCCCGCACCCGCTCCCACAGACTTCCGGAGGAACACCCGTGACCAAGACCCCCGCCGAGCCCTTCGGCAGCCGCCTGCGCCGCGCCATGGACGACCGAGGCCCCCTCTGCGTGGGCATCGACCCGCACGCCGCGCTGCTCGCCGACTGGGGCCTCACCGACGACATCGCCGGCTTGGAGCGCTTCGCGCACACCGTCGTGGAGGCGCTGGCCGACCGCGTCGCCGTCCTCAAGCCGCAGTCCGCCTTCTTCGAGCGGTTCGGCTCGCGCGGCATCGCCGTCCTGGAGCGGGCCGTCGCCGACGCCCGCGCAGCGGGCGCGCTGGTCCTCATGGACGCCAAGCGCGGCGACATCGGCTCCACCATGGCCGCGTACGCCGCGACCTACCTCGACCCGTCCTCGCCGCTCTTCTCGGACGCCGTCACCGTCAGCCCGTACCTCGGCTACGGCTCGCTGCGCCCGGCCCTGGACCTGGCGCGCGAGAGCGGCACCGGCGTGTTCGTCCTCGCGCTCACCTCGAACCCCGAGGGCGCGGAGGTGCAGCACGCGGTGCGGGCCGGGGGCGCGAGCGTCGCCGCGACCATGCTGGACCACCTGCGGAACGAGAACGCGGACGCGGCGCCCATGGGCTCGTTCGGCGCGGTCGTCGGCGCCACGCTGGGCGACTCCCTCGCCGCGGCTGGCGCGGACCTGGCGATCAACGGCCCGCTGCTCGCCCCCGGCATCGGCGCGCAGGGCGCCACCGCGGCCGATCTGCCGAAGGTCTTCGGCGCGGCCGTCCGCGACGTCGTCCCGAACGTCAGCCGCGGCGTGCTGCGGCACGGCCCGGACGTCGCCGCGCTGCGCGAGAGCGCCGCGCGGTTCGCGGACGAGGTGCGCGTCGCGGTGGAGTCGGGCGGTCCGGCGGCCGGCTGACCGCCGCCACGGGCCGGACCCGGACCGGACGGGAACCGGACTCGAACGAGAAATTGTCGGCCAGTATGTCCGGAAAAGTCCCGGTCGAGCGAGTCTGACCAGGACTTTTCGTCTGTTCTCGCTGACTGGAGCGGGATCGGCCGCTAGTCTCCGACGAGAGCGAACGTGCAAGCGCGTTGCGTGTTGCTCACCAGGTGTGTGCCGACTAGGTTCCACACCGGTCCGTTATCCGACAGTTCGATATCCGAGGTGACGTAGGCGTGGCTCTTCCGCCCCTTACCCCTGAACAGCGCGCAGCCGCGCTCGAAAAGGCCGCCGCGGCTCGCCGGGAGCGCGCCGAGGTCAAGAATCGGCTCAAGCACTCCGGCGCCTCGCTGCACGATGTGATCAAGCAGGGCCAGGAGAACGAGGTCATCGGCAAGATGAAGGTGAGCGCACTCCTGGAAAGCCTTCCCGGTGTGGGCAAGGTCCGTGCCAAGCAGATCATGGAGCGGCTCGGCATCTCCGAGAGCCGCCGGGTGCGCGGTCTCGGCTCCAACCAGATCGCGTCACTGGAGCGTGAGTTCGGCGGCAAGGCCGCCTGACGTTCCCAGGCACTCCCGGGAACCGGGATAATCACTGCATGAGTACTGCAGTCTCCCGGGGCACGACCCCCGTATCCCCGGCCAGACAACCGCGGCTGACCGTGCTCTCCGGCCCCTCCGGGGTCGGCAAGAGCACGGTCGTCGCCCATATGCGCAAGGCCCACCCCGAGGTGTGGCTCTCGGTCTCCGCCACCACCCGCAAGCCGCGCCCCGGCGAGCAGGAAGGTGTCCAGTACTTCTTCGTGGACGACGAGGAGTTCGACAAGCTCGTCGCCAACGGTGAGCTGCTGGAGTGGGCGGAGTTCGCGGGCAATCGCTACGGCACCCCGCGCCGGCCGGTCCTCGACCGGCTGGCCGCGGGTCAGCCCGTGCTGCTGGAGATCGACCTCCAGGGCGCCCGGCAGGTCCGCGAGACCATGCCGGACGCCCGGCTGGTCTTCCTCGCGCCGCCGAGCTGGGACGAGCTGGTCCGCCGGCTCACCGGCCGGGGCACGGAGTCGCCCGAGGTCATCGAGCGCCGCCTGGCCGCCGCCAAGGTCGAGCTGGCCGCCGAGTCGGAGTTCGATGTGACGCTCGTCAACACCTCCGTCGAGGATGTGGCGCGCGAGCTGCTAGCCTTGCTGCGTTGAGCTGGGGGTATCCCCAGAACCCCTGAAGTTCTCGATCTCCACCCCCATCGGAAGGCAGACAGTGTCCTCTTCCATCACCGCGCCCGAGGGCATCATCAACCCGCCGATTGATGAGCTGCTCGAGGCAACCGACTCGAAGTACAGCCTGGTGATCTACGCCGCCAAGCGCGCCCGTCAGATCAACGCGTACTACTCGCAGCTCGGCGAGGGCCTGCTGGAGTACGTCGGCCCGCTGGTGGACACCCACGTCCACGAGAAGCCGCTCTCCATCGCGCTCCGCGAGATCAACGCCGGTCTGCTGACCTCCGAGGCCATCGAGGCCCCGGCGCAGTAGAGCGGCCGACAGACGTCATCGAGGGCCCGGCAGCACGGCTGCCGGGCCCTTGGTGTGTCATGGGTACGTAGAGCCCATGGAAGTGCGTGAGAGCGCGGGGAGAAGCGAAGCGATGGACAAGCCCAAGGTCGTCCTGGGGGTCAGCGGCGGAATCGCCGCGTACAAGGCGTGCGAGCTGCTGCGCCGTCTCACCGAGTCGGGGCACGACGTACGGGTCGTGCCGACGGCCGCGTCCCTGCACTTCGTCGGCGAGGCGACCTGGTCGGCGCTGTCCGGCCACCCGGCCGCCACCCAGGTGTGGGACTCCGTCCACGAGGTGCCGCACGTCCGGATCGGCCAGGAGGCGCAGCTCGTCGTCGTGGCGCCCGCCACCGCCGACATGCTGGCCAAGGCCGCCCATGGCCTCGCCGACGACCTGCTGACCAATACGCTCCTCACCGCGCGCTGCCCGGTCGTCTTCGCGCCCGCCATGCACACCGAGATGTGGGAGAACCCGGCCACCCAGGAGAACGTGGCGACCCTGCGCCGCCGCGGCGCGATCGTCATCGAGCCCGCCGTCGGCCGCCTCACCGGTGTCGACACCGGCAAGGGCCGCCTCCCGGACCCCGAGCAGATCTTCGAGGTCTGCCGCCGGGTGCTCGCCCGCGGCTCCCGTCCTGCCGACCTCGCCGGCCGCCACGTGGTCATCAGTGCGGGCGGCACCCGGGAGCCCCTCGATCCCGTGCGCTTCCTCGGCAACCGCTCCTCCGGCAAGCAGGGCTACGCCCTGGCCCGTACCGCCGTGGCCCGCGGCGCCCGGGTCACCCTCGTCGCCGCCAACACCGAGCTGCCGGACCCCGCCGGGGCCGACGTCGTACGGGTCGGCACCGCGGTGCAGCTCCGGGAGGCCGTGCTGAAGGCCGCCGCCGACGCCGACGCCGTGGTCATGGCGGCCGCCGTCGCCGACTTCCGGCCCGCCCACTACGCCGAGGGCAAAATCAAGAAGCGGGACGGGCAGGAGCCCGCGCCCGTCGAACTCGTCCGGAACCCCGATGTGCTCGCCGAGCTCTCGGCCGACCGCGCCCGCCCCGGACAGGTCGTCGTCGGCTTCGCCGCGGAGACCGACGACGTCCTCGCCAACGGCCGTGCCAAGCTCGCCCGAAAGGGCTGTGACCTGCTGGTTGTCAATGAAGTGGGGGAGCGGAAGACCTTCGGCGCCGAGCAGAGCGAGGCCGTGGTGCTCGCCCCCGACGGCTCCGAGACGCCCGTCCCGTACGGGCCGAAGGAAACCCTCGCGGAGACCGTGTGGGACCTGGTGGCGCAGCGGTTCTCCTGATACGGGCGGGGCGCCCGGTGAGGCGGGGATCACAGGTCAGGGGGCCCTTGATGCGCCACGGGATGTTCGAACGCCGGGCAGTCCGGATAAACTGACCTCTGGTTCCCCGCGTCGAGCGCAGCTCTCGGCCGGGTGCCGTCAATGATCAGCCAGCAGCCGCTGCAACCCCAGGGAGCGATGTGTCCCGCCGCCTGTTCACCTCGGAGTCCGTGACCGAGGGTCACCCCGACAAGATCGCTGACCAGATCAGCGACACCATTCTCGACGCGCTCCTCAGGGAGGACCCGACGTCGCGCGTCGCCGTCGAGACCTTGATCACCACCGGCCTGGTGCATGTCGCCGGTGAGGTGACGACGAAGGCCTACGCCCCGATCGCCACGCTCGTCCGCAACAAGATCCTGGAGATCGGTTACGACTCGTCCAAGAAGGGCTTCGACGGCGCTTCTTGTGGTGTGTCGGTGTCCATCGGTGCGCAGTCCGCGGACATCGCGCAGGGTGTGGACACGGCGTACGAGAGCCGTGTGGAGGGTGACGAGGACGAGCTCGACAAGCAGGGTGCGGGCGACCAGGGCCTGATGTTCGGTTATGCGTGTGACGAGACGCCGACCCTGATGCCGCTCCCGATCGAGCTGGCGCACCGTCTGTCGCGTCGTCTGTCGGAGGTCCGCAAGAACGGGACGATCCCGTACCTGCGCCCCGATGGCAAGACGCAGGTGACGATCGAGTACGACGGCAACAAGGCCGTCCGTCTCGACACCGTCGTCGTCTCCTCCCAGCACGCTTCGGACATCGATCTGGACTCGCTGCTCGCTCCCGACATCCGTGAGTTCGTGGTGGAGCACGTGCTGGGGGAGCTGGTCGGGGACGGCATCAAGCTGGACACCGAGGGCTATCGTCTGCTGGTGAACCCGACCGGCCGGTTCGAGATCGGCGGCCCGATGGGCGATGCGGGTCTGACGGGCCGGAAGATCATCATCGACACCTACGGCGGCATGGCCCGTCACGGCGGTGGCGCGTTCTCGGGCAAGGACCCGTCCAAGGTGGACCGTTCGGCGGCGTATGCGATGCGCTGGGTGGCGAAGAATGTGGTGGCCGCGGGTCTGGCTTCGCGGTGCGAGGTGCAGGTGGCGTACGCGATCGGCAAGGCCGAGCCGGTGGGTCTGTTCGTGGAGACCTTCGGTACCAACACGGTCGGGACCGAGAAGATCGAGCATGCCATCGGCGAGGTCTTCGATCTCCGCCCGGCCGCGATCATCCGTGATCTGGATCTGCTGCGGCCGATCTACGCGCAGACCGCCGCTTATGGTCATTTCGGCCGTGAGCTGCCGGACTTCACGTGGGAGCGCACCGACCGCGTCGACGCACTGAAGAAGGCCGCGGGCCTGTAGGCAGGTCCCGGCAGGGTTTCCCGCAGTGGCCCGGACGTCCCCCGAGGGGGGTGTCCGGGCCACTGCCGTCTGTCGGGACACCGCCCGTCGTTGTCAGCGGTGTCTGCTAAGACTGGAGCTGTGAGCAGCGATGACGGTCGGACGGGGCCGGTGGGGGAGCCGGAGGGCGGGGAGCAGCTCGCGCTGATCCGGGAGACCGTGCGGCAGGCCAAGGTGCCGCGGGCCAAGCCGCGCACCTGGCGGGGGGCGGCGCTGGCGGAGGAGTTCCCCGTGGCGCGGGTCCTCGTGGACAAGGGGCTCATCCACCTCGACCAGTACTTCGACTACGCGGTGCCCGCCGCGATGGACGCCGAGGCACGGCCCGGCGCGCGGGTGCGGGTGCGGTTCGGGGCCCGGGTCGCCAAGGGGCGGCGCGAGGGCGGGGAGCTGCACAACGGGTTCATCGTCGAGCGGCGCGCGGAGAGCGACTACCGGGGCCCGTTGGCTCCCATCGCCCAGGTGCTGTCCCCGGAGCCGGTGCTCGGACCGGAGCTGCTGCGGCTCTGCCGCGCCGTGGCCGACCGCTACGCGGGCACCCTCGCCGATGTCGTCCAGCTCGCCGTGCCGCCGCGCAGAGCCCGCGCCGAGGCCGCCGCGTCGCCCGCGCCGTTGCCGCCGCCCGCGCCGCCGGAGCCCGGCAGCTGGTCGCGCTACGCCACCGGCCCCGCCTACCTCGCCGCCGTCGCGCGCGGTGACGCGCCGCGCGCGGTGTGGACGGCGCTGCCCGGCCCGCACTGGCCGGACGAGCTGGCCCGCGCCGCCGCCGCCGCGCTCGCCTCCGGGCGGGGCGCGCTGATCGTCGTGCCGGACGGCCGCTGCGCCGCCCGCGTCGACGCCGCGCTGACCGGGCTGCTCGGCGAGGGCCGCCATGTGCTGCTGACGGCCGACACCGGGCCGGAGGAGCGCTACCGGCGTTGGCTCGCGGTCAGCCGGGGCTCCGTACGGGCCGTGGTCGGCACCCGCGCCGCGATGTTCGCGCCCGTGCGCGATCTGGGGCTCGCGGCCATCTGGGACGACGGCGACTCCAGCCACAGCGAGCCGCACGCCCCGCAGCCGCACGCGCGCGAGGTGCTGCTGCTGCGGGCGGCGCACGAGAAGGCGGCGTTCCTGCTCGGCGGCTTCGGCTGCACGGTCGAGGCGGCCCAACTGGTGGACACCGGCTGGGCGCTGCCGCTGACGGCCGCCCGCGAGCAGGTGCGAGCCGCGGCACCGCTGATCCGTACGGTCGGCGACGCGGACCAGGCGCGGGACGAGGCGGCCCGCGCCGCCCGGCTGCCCACGCTCGCCTGGCAGGCCGCGCGGGAGGGCCTCAAACACGGCCCGGTGCTCGTCCAGGTGCCGCGCCGGGGCTACGTCCCGCGGCTGGCCTGCGAGCGCTGCCGGGAGCCCGCGCGCTGCCCGGACTGCGCCGGGCCGCTGGAGGCCCGCGGCGCCGACGGCGAACTGCACTGCGGCTGGTGCGCGCGAGCGGCGCGCGACTGGCACTGCGCCGAGTGCGGCGGCTCCCGGCTGCGCGCCCTGATCGTGGGGGCCGGGCGCACCGCGGAGGAGCTCGGCCGCGCCTTTCCCGCCGTGCCCGTGCGGACCTCCGGGCGGGACCACATCCTCGAAACGGTCCCCGGCCGTCCCGCGCTGATCGTGGCCACGCCCGGCGCCGAGCCGGTCGCCGAGGGCGGTTACGCCGCGGCCCTGCTGCTCGACGGCTGGGCGCTGCTGGGCCGCCCCGACCTGCGCGCGGGCGAGGAGGCGCTGCGCCGCTGGCTGGGCGCGGCCGCGCTGGTGCGGGGCCAGGAGGCGGGCGGCACCGTGGTCGTCGTCGCCGAGCCCACCCTGCGGCCGGTGCAGGCGCTGGTCCGCTGGGATCCGGCCGGGCACGCGGTCCGCGAGCTCGCGGACCCCGTCCGTTCCAGCAGCGACAGCGCCGAGCAGTAGTGCTCCTCCGCCGTCTCG